>JBAZKF010000002.1 GCA_041650895.1 Patescibacteria group bacterium
AATCTCGAACACTCGATGATACGCTCGTAAATATCAATAGTTACTTCCGCAAGACTCACGGCGTGAAGCTTTTTGAGCAAGATGCATTCAAAGCGTTTGGTGCTCGTAAAGCCGAACATGTCAAAGCCATAAATACCTACGACTTTCTAACCGATGTCGGGAAGCAATTCGGGAAACAAGCCGAAATGGTCACCAAAGAATACAAACATCCGATCAGCGGACAGATGGTGAAAAAAGAGACTGCAAAACCAATCTTCGACAATGGAATGCGGTATATCGAAAGTACTGTGCCTCAACTCAAAGGCGTACTTCTGCCCGAGCAGATCGTGAAGCATGTTGAGGAAACTTATAAGGTGCTGACAAGCGATGAAGCGACAAAGGGATTCCTTAAAATCTACGACAAAGCTCTCGGATTCTGGAAAGGGTCAGTGACCGGATGGTTTCCAGCATTCCATGTTCGAAACTCAATTGGTGGAATTTTCAATAACTTTATAGCCGGAGTCAAAAACCCTGCTCGGTATCTCCAGGGCGATCAGATTGCTCGAGGAGTCAAAGGAACGATCACAACCAAGCTGGGTACGAAATACACCTATCAGCAAATAAAAGAAATTGCCGAAAGGCTGGGAGTGGTAAACCAGCCAGGTTACTTGGATGTGATGCGTGAGGTCGAAAAAGATGTCAACAAAGGTGCTGTCGGTAAACTTATGGATTTGCCTAAAAACGCAATGGAGATCACTGAGAACCGATTGCGTCTGCCTCTATTTGTGGATCGTTTAGTCAAAGGTGATGCACCAGAGCAAGCCGCGAAGTCAGTATTCCAATTCCACTTCGACTACGCACCGGAAGCACTCGCACCTTTCGAGCAAAACATTATGAAGCGACTGTTGCCATTCTACCGATGGACTCGTGGCAACATCCCACTTCAGCTTGAGCAAATAGTAAAGCAACCCGGTAAGTACGCTTCAATCGGCAAGCTTGTAGACAACCTTCAAGTCGACAAAGAAAAAGCCAAAGAGGAATTCCAATATCTACCTCCATACATGAGAGAGGGATTGCCGGTCCGACTTGGTGAGAAAAACGGATTCTCACAATATCTATACGGTCTCGGTCTGCCAGTCGAGGATATAAACCGCCTCTACAAAGGAAGCCCACAGAGAACCTTGGCGAGCATGGTCGGTGAACTATCACCAATTCTGAAGTACCCGATTGAGGCGGCCACAGGACAGAACCTATTCACTGGTGAGCCGATCAAAGAAGGAAGCCGTGTCTATCCATTCGTGAATGCGATTCCCGGACTGCGTGACTGGTTAGAGGTTAACGAACATAAAGATAAAAGCGGAAATGTCAGCTATCGAGCGAATGCTTATAAACTTCATTTCTTGAACACAGCTCTTGGTCGCTTCTACACCACAGCCGGAAAACTCTCCGATGACAACACATCAGGAGTCGTGAAGTTTCTGTATGGACTCGTCGGTGCAAAAGCAAAATCAGTCGATATGGAAAAAGAAAAATTCTGGCGTGATCGTGATGTCCAAGACCGAATCGAGGAAAAATTGGAGGGTAGAGGTCTCATCAACAGATTCGACTCGGTATATGTACCGAAATAATTATATGGAAAGAACAGCCTACCAAAACAAAATACAAGACGAGCGTCTCGACCGTGTAGAAAAGACGGTGAATGAAATCAAAGACAACCATCTCATTCACATTAAATCTGACCTCACTAAAGTCGGAACTGATGTTGATTGGCTTAAGCGTTTCTTTTGGATTATCGCCACCGCATCGATCGGCGGTCTCATTACAGCTGTCGTCAATTTATTACTAACCATTAACAAATAACAACATGAACATCATTCAAAAAAAGTCTCCTAACTGCTGGGCTGGTCGCAATGGTTACCGGCCGGAAGCGATAGTCATTCACATTATGGACGGCACGCTGGCCGGAACCGATGCGTGGTTTACAAACCCAGCATCGCAAGTAAGTGCTCACTATGGCATCGGGAAAAACGGCGAAGTTCATCAGTATGTCAAAGAGGAGGATACTGCTTGGCACGCTGGTCGTGTCGATGCACCAGTTTGGAAGTTTATAAAACCAAAGATCAATCCTAACCTCTATACGATTGGGATCGAACACGATGGAAAACCAAACGACATCTGGACTGAGGCAATGAAACAAGCGAGTGCGATGATGATCCACGAGATATGCCAACGCTGGCAAATTCCGGTCGACCGTGATCACATTGTTGGCCACTTTGAGATTTATTCTAAAAAGCCCAATTGCCCGGCAACCGACAAAAGAATATTGGACGAACTTGTTGCCCTTGCCGGAGGCCACACACCAAACACTTCAGTCGAGGAGGGTGTGAGAAAAATTGAGGAAGGACTGGCAATCATTAAAAAGATAATTTATTAAACCACTATGACAACACCACAAAAAGAAGCTTTAAAGCACCTAGCGATCGTTTTTCTTTATTCCGGAGTATCGGCAATTCTGCCGATCATTTTGGCCTATGTAGAGAATGATCCTCGATGGACATTACTAATACCGATCATAAACTCGGCTTGGTATGCTGTCAGCCGATACCTTAAGGAAAGGAAGCTGATTGAGGAAATGGATATGAAGGGTGACGCTTTTTAGCTAAATTAAGCAATTTTGAATTAGTAGACCTTTTGAGCAAAAGCCGGAACCTCAAAGGAGGCTGGATTTTCCTTGTAAAATAACCTTAAACGGCGTATAATTTTATCAATACGGCCATAAGATAAGGCCTTTAAGGCGAATACCGGTTCAAACTTCCGGACATCGCCACCGCATAGTGAGATTTTCGTAATTGTCAGGAAGATTTTTCAGAATTCGCCAACCGGTTTTGGCCTGAAATTCAAATTTTTTGGCTTCCAAAATGAAGTTCGAGCCGATATTTTTTAGAAATGCTCGGATTTGCGAATTGTCGCCCCGCGACAATAGAATTTTGGCTTGGCTACTTGCTAAAATCATTTCTTTCATGGGTTCGAGCCAATTATTTCCTTTTTGGGCAAAATCTTTGATTTGTTGATTTAACTCAAGCTTCTCAATGAGAAGTTTTTGTTTTTTAGTGTGGTATTCCTCTGGCTCGATATTCTTGCCTTCAATAAACAAATCAAGCAGGCGCTCCATGGTTTGCTCGATTTCTGTTTTTCTCACCTCAAGTTTTTGCCCAAAAATATCGCCATCTTTTCTGGCTTGCTCTTTTTCCAACTCAATCTCGGCCAGCATATTTTTTGCCCAATCATCAGGCAAAGAAACTTTTTGAATCATCTCTTTCATTTGTTCAACAAGTGATTCTTCACGCAAGTATTTTTCATCGCAAGCTTGCTTTTTCTTGGTACAGCGATAATAGTTGTGGCCTTTCTGTTTTTCCGCAGTGATGAGGCAATCGCACTTGCCACACTTCATCAGTCCAGAAAAAGCAAACTCGTGCTTTCGTTTTCTTTTCTTCTTGCCTCGGTTGCTCATCACTTGTTGAGCTTCATCAAAAAGTTTCTTGGAAATAATCGGCTCATGCGTTCCCTCATGTATTTCGTCGTTAAACTTGAATAGTCCGTAGTAAATTGAGTTCTTGAGCATTCTTTGGACACAGGCCACGGCCAGAATATTGCCTCGGTAGCTTCTTAGTCCCGCTTGGCTAACGACATCTCTTAAGGCCTTTAGAGTGTATTCACCCGTAGCGTAGAGCTCAAAGCATTTCTTGACCAAAGGCGCCCTTTCTCGGTCAAGATCAATGCCTTTGGTCTGGTGGTTGTTCAGATAGCCAAGCGGGGCAAAGACTGGCCAAATCCCTTTCCTTAGCTTAGCCCGATGACCTCGCCGTATATTCTCACTTAGATTGTCGATGTAATACTTGCTTTGGCCAAAGGCAATGTTCATCATGAATTTTCCTTGCGGCGTGCTGTCAAACCAAAAGGTGGGGAATTTGAGGTCTTTAATCTGGCCTGTGTCCAAAAGATAAATGATTTTGCCCCCGTCGATTGAATTCCTAGCGAGTCGGTCCGGGTGCCAAGCCAAAATTCCTCCGGCTTCGCCGGCGCAAATCCGATCCAGCATTCCCCCGAACACCGTTCGGCCAGGTTCTTTGGCGGTTTTCGCTTCGCAGAGCGAAGCGGCGATTTCCAGTTTTTCCTTGGCGGCAAATTCCTTTAATTCAGCAATCTGGGATTCAATGCTTAAGACCTGTCGTTCTTCGCTATCGGTGGACTTGCGAGCGTAAATAAAGTACTTCATATTATTTGAGATTAGACTAATAATTTTTTAAAGCCCGCTTTTGGCAATTCTTTAAGAATTAGAAGCCAAAAAATTTGAATTTCAGGCCAAAACCGGTTGGCGAATTATGAAACTTCTGCCCGAAAACTGGGCAAATACCGATTGGCGGAGTGTTTACGAAAAAATTCGAACCGATTTCACCCCCAAAAATTGATGAGCGGGCGGATTTCCTCCCCCACCCCCTCCATCCGCCCGCCCTTTCGGATTGAAAACCGCCAAAGAACCTGGAAAAAATATCGGCTCGAACTTCATTTTGGCCAAAAGCGGGCTTAAAAAAATTAAAGACAAATGCCATAGTTGTATTATACATCAACGTTGATATATCACGCAAGAAAAGAGTATAATATACCCATACCTTATGAAAGACATCCATCAAAAATTCGTTCAAAACTTCAAAAAATACCGCGAGTTAAAGGGCTGGTCGCAAGGCGAGGTGTCGCGCAGATTAGGCGTTGACAAGAGTTACATTTGTCGCATAGAAAAAGGCGAAGTCAATCCGACTTTGGATAGTATTAATAAATTAGCTCATGTCTTAGGCGTTGAGGCGTGGGAGATGTTAAAATAAATATATGCTGGAAAAATACAGGACGAACGAATCTAATATGATCAATGAAGCTGAAAAGTTTTCGTCTGCACAGGAAGAAAATATTCATATCGTAGAAAATAAGGAATTGGGTATTTCTTATCAAGACACTCTTCAAGAGTTGCCTTCTGAAATACAAGAAAAAACTGGGGTTAAGAGAATAAGAAGGAGAGAAGTGTTAACTTATCCTGAGGGATTTTGCTCTGACGGCTCTTGGACGGCTGAAAATTCTCTTTGGCTGTTTTTAACAGATGGGAGATTCCCGTCATATAAAACATGGAATCATGTCATGTCTGCTGATTGGCAAAATCCCAATGGGGAGGCTGCTATTAGAAGATTTAATGAGCGAGAAGATGGAATCTTTGATGAATTCTTTCCGGCTCAAGAATTTCGAACCAACCGAGCCCAAAGTTTTTTTGAGAGAACGGAGGGTAAAATTGAAATGATTGATCGTGACGTACAAATTGAAGACGCAAGAGAAATGCCTTCATATTTCCCAATGAGTATTATGGACGGAGGAGAAATATGGGGTTCTGTTATTAATGCACCAGTTTTTGTCTTTGGTGGTCAAAATAAGTTATTTGTTGATTACATTAATTCCATAACTAATAATTCAGAAACGAGAAAAATGTTAGAGTTAAGTGGATGGGTTGCTGGTTCACCAAGGGAGTTGATTACCAGAGACTCCCCAGATTTTGAGAAATATAAAAGGTTGTTTCGTGGTCATGAAGCCATTATTCGACCTAAAATTGATTTTCCCCAGGAATATCTTTCTGATGGATGGGTTAATTATCCTGAATTTGATACTGAAAACGATAGAAGAGAATTCAAAAGAATTAAAAACGCGGTAAGAGTTGCGATAGAAAGTTGTAAACCCTATGATATTGAGATTAGTTCATGTAGATGGCTTTTTGAAGAAAAAGATGTTCTGTATTATCAGAGTTTCCCTCCGCATATTCCCGTAATAAGACACCCAGATATAAAACCGCTAAGATGGAGTCATTCAGAATTAGCCGTAATTCCAAAAGAAAAGAAGTTAGAAATAGCATTTTTTGAAACGGAATAAAAGAATTTCCCGCCAAAGAAAAACTGGAAATCGCTAATTCGAAAGGACGGGCGGATGGAGGGGTTGGGGGAGGAAATTCGCCCGCTCATCAATTTTTGGGGGTGAAATCGGTTCGAATTTTTTTGTAAACACACCGAAAAAAAAATAAAACATCCGTCGTAGCGGATGTTTTTGGTTAAGGTTCGATGGTTATAGTCTATCTTCCGGATTCTTGGTACTATTGCGTGGTTTTTTTTGAAAGGCTTCAGATAGTAATTTATCAACATCCACCCTCTCGGGTAGGGCGGTTTCCATCTCATAATTAATGTTTTCTTGCAATAGCGGATCAGTTTCTTCTATTTCTCCCGGTTCAACTAGTTGGTCTTCTTTCATGAGCCGTTTTATATCATCCTCAATAGCCTCATTTAATTCTCTATAAGCATCTTCCATGATTGTTTCGATTGAGATGATAACCTTTTCTCCTTCGTCGCCATTTTTATAATCCGTTCCTTCCGGTAGCTCCTTGCCTTGTTCTTGATTTTCTATAACCTCTCCGGTTAACTGTATGATATGATCAAGAATATTAAGCCAAAAGCCTAGGGCCGAAATAATAGCTAAAGACGGATCGACGTGGTTAGCATGTATGAAGATACTCTCCTCAACCAGTGGCGTTGTAATGGCGGTGGCAAAGAATGATTGGGAGTTTTTTAACCCCGGCAGTTGAGTGACGCTAATGGCAATTTGGATAGCAGTAAGATTATAACGATCCGTAAAAAGAGGACCAAAATTATCAACAACTTGCTTCATTACCTGGGCATTCAAGCCGTTGTGCGTAACCGCAGTTATTAACACTCCCGTCTGTCCCCAGGCAAACCGTGTTTCCTCCATCTTCATATCCCTACCTCCTATTTTTGTTTGATTTTTCGTTTTAAAGGGCGTTATTGATTTGTAATATTATATCCTTCTCAGTAATATTTTGTCAATAATTTTCAAAAGTGTTATAATAAACTAAGACGACTAAGCTTAAACTCCAAACATATGATCTGTTTTAATTGTAAACGCCAAATACCGGATAACGTACCTAACTGTCCTAACTGTGGCGCGCCCGTAGTGCCTCAAGTTCAAGTGGGTAAGGAAATAAGATTCAGACGTTGGCAAAGATGGTTTTTTTACGGCGTGATCATTGTTTTATTTATCGCCGAGACTGCTTATGCGGCTAAAATTTATACCGATAACGCCGCCTTGCTGTCTGCTTCGGTGCAGTTGCAGTCATCACTAAGGCAATCTCAAACCGAATTGGAAACAGTTAATCAGACTCTGGCCAGCAAGGATGCCCAGCTGACTAAGAGCTTGACTGATCTGGCTAAAATGCAAGAAGACGTTAATGCCAGCCAGAGCGCCATTGCCTTGCAGACCCAGAAAGTTCAGGACTTAATCCAGCAAAAAGATGAGGCCGTTAGGATTTATAATACTTTCAAGTCGGCCTTGGCTAATATTGATCCCGATGCTTTTTATACGATTTTAAATCGTGGTGTGGCTATTAGCGCCAAGGATTTGGTGCGTATTCCTTTAGGTCAGGCCGGAACCAGTGGCGAAGATGTCAGTATCAAACAGCCAGTTGATTTGAAATTCGCGGCGAATTTTAAAGGCAAGATCCTTCTGCTTGATGGCGGTAAAACTGGTGCCTGGTATGTTTCGCCGGTTGACGGCAAACGTTATTTCTTGGGTCGAGCCGCCATTGATTTGCAAGCGCTTAAAGGCATCAGCGAGATAATCTCCCCTGCCGTATCCGCGGCTGCCGCTAACAGCGCCTTGACGCCTTCTTCTGCTGTATCTGTTACCGCAACTTCTACCCGTTAATTGGATTATGCCGGGAGACGTTGCGTATCTCAGCAGCGTCTCTTTTTATTTGAATTTTATTCATTTTATGCCCTATGAAAGATAACACCAAAAAAACTTTACGCCATTATTGGCAAGCTTCCAAAAAACATCCCTGGACCATGTCCTTGGCTTTTGGCGGCATTATCGGCGGCACTATTTTAGAGGTGGTCTCGCCCCTGTATTATAAACAATTATTTGATTTATTGACTTTGCCGGCGGAGAAAACTGATATTTTTCCCGGCATTGTTTGGGTTCTTGTTATTATTGCCGTTATTTCTTTGGTCCGTTGGTTATTGAAGCGAATTAATGTTTTTTCCGCCAATCATTTTGAGGCTAAGGTAATAACCGAGCTGAATAATTCTTGCTTTGAATATCTGCATAGGAATTCCTTCAGTTATTTTAATAATAATTTCGTTGGTTCGTTGACTAAGAAAGTCAAATGGTTCGTCTCTTCTTATGAGAGTATTGCTGACCGCATAATTTGGAGTTTTGCCCCTCTGGTCGTTATGCTTGTTTTTATCACTATTGTTTTATTCGGCGTTAATACTTGGTTGGGCATATTGGTTATCGTCTGGTTGGTGGTTTTTCTGGCCATCAATTGGTTTTTTACTAAATTCAAACTCAAGTATGATATCAAGCGAGCGGAATTAGACACTAAGAGCACCGGCATCTTGGCTGATACCATTACCAATAACGCCAATGTTAAATTATTCAACGGCTATAAGCGCGAGGTCAAAGCTTATGCTCAAGCCAATGAAGAATTGCGTCGGGCTAAGGTTTGGGCTTGGGATTTGGGCGCAGTATTTGATTCGGTTCAGGGGTTTTTAGTAAACGGCCTGCAAATCGGCATCTTGGCCTATGCTGTTTACTTGTGGTACCATGGCGAATTCACTATTGGTGATTTTGTTTTGGTTCAGTCTTACTTTAATAGCATTACCGATCGTATTTGGGATTTCGGCAATAATATCAGGCGTATTTACGAAAATCTTTCCGATGCCGAGGAAATGACTATTGTTTTGGATACGCCTCATGAGATAGTGGATATTCCCAAAGCTAGAAAATTGCAGGTTGACAAGGGGCAGATTATTTTTGATCATGTGTCTTTCGGTTATAGTGATGGCGCCGGAGTGCTTAAAGATTTTGATTTGCATATAGCGGCGCATCAACGTCTGGCAGTGATTGGGCCGTCCGGCTCAGGCAAATCAACTATTGCCAAGCTGATTTTACGTATGCATGACATTAACGGCGGCGAGATTCTAATTGATGGTCAAAATATTTTTCGCGTAATGCAGGAAAGCTTGTGGCAGAATGTCTCATTAGTGCCTCAAGAGCCCATGTTGTTCCATCGTTCGCTTATGGAAAACATCCGCTATGGCCGGCCGGAAGCGACTGATGCCGAGGCGATAAAGGCGGCTAAGGCCGCGCATTGCCATGAATTTATCGCTAAAATGCCCCAAGGTTATGAAACTTTAGTGGGGGAACGCGGGATTAAACTGTCCGGCGGTGAACGCCAGCGCGTTGCCATTGCCCGAGCCATCTTAAAAGATGCTCCAATTTTGGTAATGGATGAAGCCACTTCCTCGCTGGATTCGGAATCGGAAATGTTTATCCAAGATGCTTTGAGTAAATTAATGAAGAATAAGACTGTGATTGTCATTGCGCATCGCTTATCTACTATTCGTAAAATGGACAGGATTATTGTAATTGAAAATGGTCGGATCATTGAAGATGGCAGTCATGATGATTTATTAAAAAAATCCCATGGGGTTTATGGCAAGCTGTGGGGCCTGCAAGCCGGCGGTTTCATCGGCGGTAACGATTAAAGGCGTTATGACTAATTGAAATCATTATTTTTCATCCCATTCGCTGAATTGCGATTGGGATGTTTTTATTTTTAAATATTTTTTTGATTGATTTTGAGAAGCAAGTTGTTTTGTGTTATAATATAGGCAGACAATATTATTACAAAACATTTTTTATCATGAAGAGCAAGAACAAAAAATCTAAAACTGTTTTACAGCCGTCGACGAAAGTTGAAAAGGGGATTGATGGTTATTTAACTGATGATAATTGGCATAATCTGGAAGCGAAGGCTTGTTTTAAGCTTTTGAATTCAGCTATTGACGGATTATCGGCTGAAGAGGCGCAAAAACGATTGGATCAGTTTGGCAAGAATGAGTTGAGTCGGGCCAAATCAGCTTCATCTTTGATGATTTTTTTGTCTCAATTTAAATCACCCTTGGTTTATATTTTACTTGTCGCTGTCGTTATTTCTGTTCTATTGCAAAAATGGCCCGATGCCGTAGTTATTGCGGTAGTAGTGGGTATCAATGCCTGGTTCGGCTGGTTTCAAGAAAATAAAGCCAATCGGGCGTTGGAAAAATTGCGAGCTATGGTTGTTTATTATGCTACGGTTTTTCGCGATGGACGGCCATTAGTGTTGCCAGCTACCGGGCTTGTCCCTGGTGATGTCGTCGCTTTAAAAAGCGGGGATAAAGTTCCGGCTGATTGCCGTCTACTGGAGATTTTTGATTTGCAGACCTCGGAAGCAACCTTAACCGGTGAATCGAATCCCGTAAGCAAAGAAATAAAAAAATTAAATCAGCAGACAACTCTGGCCGACAGAAAGAATATGGTTTATTTGGGTACGACTGTGGCGCGAGGCAAGGGGCTGGCTGTTGTTTGCGCTACCGGTGGTAGAACGGAGTTTGGGAAAATTGGTAAAATGCTAGAGGGGATCAAGGAAGAAAAGACATTGCTTTTTAAACAATTGGAGCAATTCAGTCGCTTATTAGCTTTGGCAGTCGTTGTTATCTGTTTGATTATATTGGTTATGGGATTGTTCAGGGGATACGGAATCGGGCAGATGCTTATTATTGCTGCCGCTCTTGCCGTCGCCGCCATTCCTGAGGGATTACTGATTTCTTTGACTATTGTTTCTGCTTTGGGTATGCAACGGATTTTACAGCACCATGCTTTAGTACGTCATTTGTCGGCCACAGAGACCCTGGGTCGTATCTCAGTGATTCTAACGGATAAGACCGGAACTCTAACCGAGGGACGCATGAAAGTAGCCCGTTTGCTTACAGCTGAAAGAGAGTTTTCTATTACACCGCTTCAAGAGTCGTTGGAGGGAGGGGATGAAGCTAAAGAACTGGCATTATTAGCTAAAATTTCCCTATTATGCAGTTCTGCTCGGATTGTTAATCCGGAAGCCGCATTAGCCGAGTTACAGATTATAGCCGATCCCACTGAACAGGCACTGGTTTTGTCCGGCTTGGCCGCCGGTTTCAATAAAGAGGAATTGGATAGCGAATATCCTAAAATGGCGGAAATACCCTTTGATTCTTCGCGTAAGTATATGGCCACCTTGCATCGGCATAAAATTGACGGGCATAGTCATATCTTTGCTAAAGGTGCGCCGGAAAAGATTTTGCCTTTTTGCAACCGAGTCCTGATCGGCGGAGATAAACGGAAAATGTCTCCAGAGCAGACGAAACTTCTGAAGGTCAAAGTTGAAGAATTAGCCAAAGAAGGTTTACGTATCTTGGCTTTGGCCTATGATACAGCCAATCATTTTAATCGGTTGGATGAAAAATTACATGATCTGGTTTTTGTCGGCTTTGTCGCTCTAAAAGATCCCCTGCGGGCAAATGCCGCTAAGGCTGTGATTGATTGTCGCAATGCCGGTATTAGGACGGTTATTGTAACTGGCGATCATAAAATTACAGCGCAGGCGATTTACGCTGAATTGGGATTGGGGCGAGGTCGGATTTTGACTGGTGAAGGAGTGGATAAATTGACTGAAGTGCAATTGATGCGGCAATTGCCGGAGATTGATGTTTATGCTCGGGTGGAGCCGCGGCATAAGTTACGCTTAGTTAACGCTTGGCGCAATTTTGGGAAGGTAGTGGCGATGACCGGCGATGGCATTAATGATGCGCCCGCCCTAAAAGCCGCTGATGTGGGCATTGCTTTAGGTGGTGGCACTGACGTGGCCAAGGAAGCCGCTGATGTGGTTTTACTGAATAATGGTTTTGACGTGATAGTGGAAGCGATCAAGGAGGGGAGGAACATTTTTGATAATATAAAAAAAGTCACTCTATATCTTTTTTTAGGCAGTTTTTCAGAAATTATTTTGTTGGTCGGAGCTTTATTTTTAGGATTACCCTTACCGTTAATCGCCATACAAATGTTGTGGATTAATTTAATTGATCATGGCTTGCCTAACTTGACTTTGGCGGCTGAAGCCGGCAATGGCGATGCGATGGCCTATCCTCCAGCCCCGCGAGAACAGCCGATTTTGGATAATAAAATGAAGTGGATGATTATTGTAGCGGCGTTGATGACTGATGTTTTACTTTTATTGATTTATATTGTTCTAGAGATGCAAGGAGCGCCCTTGGCTCATATCAGGACGATAATTTTGGCTACTTTGAGCGCTGACGCCCTGCTTTACGCTTTCAGTTTGCGCAGTTTGTATCAGCCGGTTTGGCGGCAAAATCCTTTGGGCAATCAACCGTTGTTTTGGAGCGTCGTCGTATCTTTTGTTCTGTTATTTGTTGTTATTTATACGCCGTTTTTTTCCAGTATCTTCGGATTAACCCCATTAGATCTTAATGATTGGCTGATAATTATGCCCTTAGCTGTCTTCAAGTTAATTATGGTGGAGATTATGAAAGATTTATTATTTCACCGAGAACCAAATGGCAACATCATTAAGTTTGCGGCTTAGAAGAGCTTTATGTTATAATAACTATGTCGTTAGAAAATTCTGAAGCAAAACAAAAATTGTTTTTTAGATTTTTGTCGATTGTCGGCATCGTTATTATTTTACTTTTAGTTGTTTCTTTAATTCGCGAGGTAATTAATCGGAATAAGATTTCTTCGCGGATTAGTGATTTACAAACTCAAACTGATGATTTGAGAAGGCAGAATGACGATTTGCAATATAGGATAGATAATTGGAATTCCACCAGCGAGTTGGAAACCAGCGCTCGCATTCAGTTGGGATTAAAGAAAGCAGGGGAGAAAGCTTTTGTAGTCATGCGGCCGGAGAATCTTGGTGTTTCAACCACTTCAATCGAGGAAGTAGTTATCAGGGATAATCAGGATTTATTGGAGTTGGTTGAAAATTCCAGTCAAGTTAAAGAATCAAATCCGGAGAAATGGTGGAGATATTTTTTTAACTAATCTTAACAAATATTCTTTATAATATTATATGCCTAAAAAATCTAACCTTTCCCCGGCAAAAAAGGCGCAACTGAAGCAAGAAATAATGACTGCTTTAGAACCCAAGACCAGCCGGGCATCCAGTGAAAAAAATCCCACATCGGAGTCGGCGCCGACCAAAGCATTTGTTCTGGGGTCAATTAAGCCTAAGCCGATTTACCAAGTTAAGAGCGGGTTAGCTCAAATTAAAGCGACAGCAAAGCCTGTCTCGCCGATTGGCAGTCAGCCGGCAATAACAGCAGAAAAGATCCTGGCAGGTCAAACAGCATCCGTAAAAGCCAAGCCACTGTCCAAGGCCAAAGCCCAGAACGTCGTAATCGCAAAAACAAAAATCAAACCGGCCAAAATAAAGAGAAATCCAGCTAAGTCGATTAAGCGAAAATCAAAAATCAAGCCAATAAAGCCGGCAGAGCCGGTAAGTGCTGTTTCTGCCATAAAAACTCCGGCTATTGCAAAAATTGTTACCAAGCCGGAAAAACACGCTTTTTCTTTCGGACCGCGTGTCGCCCCCGATTTATCTTGGGCTAAACCGAAGAAAGAAGAATCGTTAGAAAGCTTATTTAAACGTCCAGTGTCGCGATCAATGCAACCGGCTAAGGAGAAAGCCTTCTCAGTCGGCAAGGATGCGAGGAAAAAATCCCATCGCTGGATCAAATTATTAGTTTTTTTCCTTTTAGCCGTTGTTCTAGTAACAATTATTGATTTAATCGGCATTTATCGTTTCGGTTTTAATGATTCAGTCAGCGTCGAGGCGGCTAAAGTTTTGCATTTGCCGGCAGGCAATGTGGACGGTCAGATGATTTCCTTGAGTGATTATTACAGTGATGCCAAACTGTTAGACGCCGCCTTAGCCCAGAAGCGTGAAGGTTTGGATGTGTCATTATGGACTCAAGAAAATGACAAGATCTTTTATCGTTTAGCAGTAGAAGAATTAATGGCTAAGGAACTCAAACGTTATAACAAATCAATTACCGATAAGGAATTAAATGAGAATTTGGACGCTCTGATTGCCCAAGCCGGATCGCGTGAACAGGCCGAATCCATGGTACAAAGTAACTGGAATCTCACCCTGGAGCAATTTAAGGATAAAATCCTTAAACCGGTGATGATGCGGGAGTATCTGCGTGAGGCCATAGTAGGCGACGAGTCTTTACCGATAAGCCAAACGGCCAAGCAAGAAGCGGAGCAGGTGTTGAAATTAGCTTTAACCACGACCACTGCCACTACTACTGATTTTGCCGCCTTAGCCAAACAATATACCGATGATGAAGCGGGAGTGAATACGGGCGGAGAATTTGGCTGGGTGGTCAGAGGCCAACTTGATCCTCAATGGGAGGACGTTTTATTCGGCGTCGCCACTAATACGGTTTATAAGCAATTGGTTAAAAGCCGCTACGGCTATCATATAATTAAAATTGAAGGCAAACTGATAGACAAGACGACCGGCAAGGAAAGTATCAATTTGCGTCATATTTTGATTGAAGTCAATGTTGACCAGTATATCAAGAGTTTATTAGATAAAGCCAAGGTCGTTAGATATATCAAATAAAAAAGAAACGCCCGATCAGGCGAATCTTATTCAATCTTTATCTAAGCCAAGAGGGAGATTCGAACTCCCGACCCACGGTTTACGATACCGTTGCTCTACCAACTGAGCTATCTTGGCAAATTTATTTTTTATTTTTAGCGGGTAACGAGAATCGAACTCGTGCCTCAACCTTGGGAAGGTCACATTCTACCACTAAACCATACCCGCAATAACAATATTATTATAGCAAATTTACTTAAAAAATCAACTATGGGAAAAATCGGAAATCATTGTTTTAGCCGGAGGGAAGGATTACTTTTTATTTTATTGATTGTCAGTTGCACCGTGTTTGGTTTAACCTGTCACTTTGCCCAAGCCGAGGATTTGACCGTAATTGATTTAATACCGGCTGTCAGAAAAAGCAATTATATCGTTAAGTCGCCGGACGGCGTTTTGACTTTCCAGGTGGCTAAGGGCACTAGTACGGCGAGCGTCTCTTTTAAACTATTATCTTTGGTTTCGCAAACAGCTATCGCTAGCTCGACTTACGTTTTGCCGGAAAAAACCGAAGCAGCGTCAGACATTTATTTTTTGGATATTTCCACTTCCTCCGATTGGAGTTTTATACCGCGAGTAATAATGTCGTATCCGGGCGATAGCAACTTACGTAATATTTATTATTGGAATGATGCTGATAATCAATTCAGGAAGCTTGATTCAATTAAAGATTTAAAGAAATATACGGCTACCGCCGATATTGCTTTTCCCGGCAAGTTGATTTTTGTTCTGCTTAAAGAAGTGGAATCAGTCGGACGCGCTTCCTGGTACGTGCATCCCAAATATCGTCAGGAGTTGATGGCCGCTTCCACTCAGTTTTCTTGGGGCGCTAAGGTGCTCGTGACTAATTTAGCCAATGGCAAGCAGGTCGTAGTAACAATTAAGGATTGGGGGCCGGATCCGGCCGTTCATCCCGATCGGGTAATTGACTTGGGTAAAGAAGCTTTCAAGAAAATTGCTTCTACCAGAATGGGAGTTATTGATGTGAAGGTTGAACCGTACCAAAATCCGACTGCAACCGTAGCAGTCAATAAACAATAATACGGTTTTGTCTTGTGTCGAAAACTGATAACCAAAATTAATTTCCATGATCCATCTTGTAGACGTCTCAAAAAAATTTCCACCTACCACTGAAGCGCTCAAAAGTGCCAATATTCATATTGAACCAGGAGAATTTGTTTCTATTGTCGGTCAATCCGGCTCGGGCAAGACTACTATAGTCCGTCTGCTTATTGCCGAACTCCCGCCCGATAGCGGTCAGGTGGTAATCGGCGGTTGGGATATCACTAATATTAAAAAGCGCAATATATCGTCATTGCGTCGGCAAATCGGCGTGGTGTTTCAAGATTTCAAGCTGTTACCCAAGAAAACTGTTTTTGAAAATGTGGCTTTCGCTTTGCAAGTCGCCGGCGCCACTAAGAGCCGTATTCAGACGGTGGTGCCGCAGGTTTTGTCCATTGTTGACCTGCAGGACAAATTGGCGCGTTATCCGTATGAATTATCCGGCGGAGAAAAACAACGCGTGGCTATCGCTCGCGCCTTGATCCATCGTCCCAAAGTGCTTTTAGCCGATGAACCGACAGGCAATCTGGACGCCCTAAATACCAAAGATATTATTGATCTGCTATTAAAAATCAATGAATTCGGCACCACGGTTGTGATGGTGACCCACAATAAAGAAATTGTTAATTCCCTTAAACGACGCGTTATTACTTTGGACGACGGCCTAGTGGTCGGAGATCAAAAAGTAGGGAAATACGTAATTTAATTTATGTTTCTTCTGACTTTAAATCGCTCTATTCTCTTTGCTCTGCAATCTTTTTGGCGTAATATCTGGCTATCTTTAGCTACGGTTTTTGTTATCTTTTTGACTTTGATTTCGGTTAATTTGCTTTTGGTAGTTAATGTTATTTCCGACTCAGCCATCGTGGCAGTCAAAGATCGTATTGATGTTTCGGTTTATTTTAGACCGGAGGTTAGGGAAAGCAAAGTCGCCGAAGTCAAATCTCATTTGGAGGGGTTGCCTCAGGTTAAAAGCATTATTTATCGTTCGTCCGAAGATAATTTGGAGGCGTTTAAAGAAAAGCATGCCGGTGACGTCAAAATCCAAGAAACGCTTAAGGAGTTATCCACTAATCCCATGAGCGCCACCCTGGTAATCAAAGCCAAGGATCTCAAGGATTATCCGGAAATCCTGAAAGCGATTGATGACCCGTCTTTCGCTGGATTGATCGAGGAAAAAAATTATGATGATAATCAATTGGTTATTTCGCGCATCAACGGCATCGCCGATACGGTGCGCCGCGCCGCTTATTTTGTTATCGGCATTTTTGCCCTTATTTCTATTTTGATAATTTTTAATACGGTTCGCGTGGCCATTTTTACTCATCAGAACGAAATCGGCATTATGAAATTGGTTGGGGCTTCCAATTGGTTTATCCGTTCGCCCTTTGTCCTGGAGAGCGTTATTGCCGGAATTGTCGCAGTCTTTATTACTATAATCTTTTTCTACCCCTTACTATCAGTATTACAACCGTATGTTTCCAGTTTTTTTGTCGGCGCCACTTTTGATTTGACCGGTTATTTTAATACTTATTTTGTTTATATTTTCGGTACGGAATTGCTGGCCATAACCGCAGTAAATATTATTTCTTCTTCAATCGCTATCGGTAAGTATTTAAACGTCTGAATTCAGCCGAGGTTCAGTCGTATTGCTGTCGGAATTTTTCGACAGTTTTTTATTTGACAGGCGGGATTTTTTATGTTAGGATGATTTGAACTGTACATTTATAGTTTTAAGGGTAACAATCGGAATAAGGAGAAAATCAATGAGTTTGTATAAATGGTGGTCTAAGCTTATTGCCGCTTACAGTGGTAGCGGTCTTAGCTACGTACCGTGTATTGAGTCAGGCCGGCAAAGGCGGAGAGCGGCTAAGCGCCATAAGCATGGGGATAGTTAATATGTGGCCGGTAGTTTGTAAGCTGATTATGGAGCTTCTATGCATTTTGTTCGCGCTTTTTGTCTTTGTCTTTTTTGTCGGTATCAAAGTCAAATGCGCGGAATGCCATACCGAATTTTACAGTTATTTATCGCGTTGCCCGTCCTGCGGTCTGAAGGCAGGCGATTTGCCCGAGGAAACACCGCCTCCTCCGTCCGATAAAGCGGAACAGCGAGGCGAATAATAGCAATAGCACTTTATTGGGATCAGTTTGACTGGTCCTTTTGTTTTTCTTGAATTTTAGCCAAGATTTTTGTATAATTATGGCATGAACGATAATGATTTCATCATTTATTTTGGCGCTATTTTGCTGTCTTTCTTGTTGGCTGTCGGCCTGACTCCGTTAGTCAAACTGGTGGCCCGGCGTTTTGATATTATGGATAAACCGCAGACAGCCGAACGCAAGATCCATCATAATCCGGTGCCTTTTATGGGCGGTTGGGCGATATTTTTGTCGGTTTTTGTCGGCGTTTTTGTTTTTCAATTTTTTAATTTGGCGGATTTTTCTTTAATTAATGACCGCCTGTTATGGGGGATTTTTATTTCTTGCTTAATATTGATGATCGGTGGCACAATTGACGACAAATACAGTCTCAAACCGGAACAGCAGATATTTTTCCCCATTATCGCTGTTGTTGTTGTCTTATTGTCGGGGTTGCATATAACTTTTATCACTAACCCCTTAAGCCAATCCGGAGCCATTCTGTTTATCGGTAAATATCTGGGCATAGCCATTGTATTCTTTTGGCTTTTGGGCATGGCTTATACTACTAAATTTTTGGACGGTTTGGACGGTTTGGTGGCCGGTATTGCCACTATCGCCGCCTTATTTATATTCTTAGTTTCTCTGCGTTGGGATACGGCTTTATCGGCGACAGGCATTTGGGCTTTGTTGCTTTTGGGGGCATCGCTTGGTTTTTTGATTTATAATTGGCGTCCGGCTTCAATTTTTTTGGGCGAAGGAGGATCTGTATTTATCGGTTTTTTGTTGGGTATTTTATCCATCGTTTCCGGTTCTAAAATTATTACCACATTACTGGTGATGGGTTTGCCGGCCTTGGATGTTTTATTGGTGATTGTCCGTCGCTTGATTTCCGGCAAATCGCCGTTTGCCGGCGATCGCAATCATTTGCATTATCGTTTGCTTAATTTAGGTTTGTCGCACACCCAGGCGGTTTGGCTTCTGTGGCTGATCGCTTTGGCTTTTGGTTCGTTAGGCATTATTTCTACCAGTTACGGCAAAATGATTTTAATCATCTGCTTGATGCTGGTGATGGCTATAATTTCCACCGCTTTATGGGTCAAGTCAAAAAAATCTTAGCCGGTTCATTTCTATTTGCCATTGGCCTTGTTTTAGCCGGTTGCGTGTTTGATTCTCCTGACAAATCTTTGACTCTCGGCGGACATGAAATTAAAGTGGAGATAGTAGATACTGCCGTTAGTCGAGTTAATGGTTTATCCGGGCGCGAATCTTTGTGCGCTTCTTGCGGTATGTTGTTTGTTTATGACAATTCCGCCAAGCGCGCCTTTTGGATGAAGAATATGAATTTCCCCCTGGATATTATCTGGTTGAATGATAATAGGGCTGTGGGTTTCAGCGAGGCGCTGGAGCCGGAAGGGGAGGAACCGTCAAGAACCTACGCTTCGCCCGAACCAGTTGATATGGTTCTTGAGGTTAATGCCGGCTTCGTCGCCAAAAATGGGATTAAAGCAGGCGATCCAGTTCAATTAGGCAATTGATGATTGATTATAATTTGCTCTCAATAGAAAAATACTATGTTAAAGATTTACAACACCTTAACTAAGTCGCAGGAAGAATTCAAACCGCTCAAGAATAAACAGGTCGCTTTTTATCAATGCGGGCCGACCGTTTATTGGATTCAGCATATCGGCAATATGCGCGCCATGGTACTGGCCGACTTGATTTGTCGGTCGCTGGTTTATCTTGGCTATAAAGTGAAGTTTGCCCGGAACTATACTGATGTCGGTCACTTGACCAGTGACGAGGACGAGGGCGAGGACAAGATGATTAAAGCGTCTAAGCGCGAAGGACTAACGCCGGAGCAGATAGCCGATAAGTATATCGCGCAGTTTGAAACTGATGTGACTGACTTGAATTGCTTGCCTCCTGATTATAAACCACGAGCTACGGAATATATTAAGCAAATGCAAAAAATGGTGCAAGTGTTTTTGGATAAGGATTATGCTTACGCCACTGATTTGGCAATTTATTTTGATATTACCAAGGCCCGGGATTATACCAGGTTGTCCGGTCAGAAATTGGAAGAAAATCAGGCTGAAGCCGGTAGGGGCGAAGTGGGTGATTCGGGGAAGAAAAATTCGGCGGATTTTGCCGTGTGGTTTTTTAAGGCGGGCGCGCACCAAAATGCCTTGCAGACTTGGCCGTACAAATTTAGTGTTCAAGATAAAATAATAGAGGGTGAGGGGTTTCCCGGTTGGCATCTGGAATGTTCGGCCATGAACTACAAGATTTTTGGTTCGACGATTGATTTGCATATGGGCGGTATCGAGCATGTGCCCGTGCATCATACCAACGAGATTGCCCAAAGCGAAGCTTTTTCCGGCAAAAAATTTGTGGATTATTGGTTGCATAACGAGCATCTTAATGTTGATGGCGGCAAGATGAGCAAATCTGACGGCACGGCCTATTCGGTAGCCGATGTCAAAGCCAAAGGCTATGATCCGCTGGCCTTGCGTTATTTTTTCTTAGGCGCACATTATCGCAGTAAGCAGAATTTTACCTGGGAGGCGCTTGATGCCGCTCAATCCGCTTTGAATAATCTTCGCACGCAATTATTGTCATTCCGACCGAGCCGGCCGGACGGCGGGCGAGTGGATAAACCGCTTAAAAACAGATTCATCGCCGCTTTGGAAGACGATTTTAATATTCCTCAAGCCTTAGCGTTGGTTTGGGAAATACTCAAGGACGACCTGCCTGATGCGGAAAAACATGCAACGATAATTGACTTTGATCAAGTTTTAGGTTTGGATTTATCGCAACTTAAAGCGGAAGAAATTCCCGCTGAAATAAAAACTCTCGCCGAGGCGCGTTGGCAGGCTCGACAAAGTAAAAATTGGGCAGAATCTGATCGTTTGCGTGACGAGTTATTGCAAGCTGGTTGGCAAATGGAAGACGGCAAGAATGATTATAAGTTAAAAAAATCTAAATAAAAAACACGGCTAAATCGTCGTGTTTGGTTAAAGTGCCTTCTAGCTTAACTTTTTCTTTTTCTCTTAATAGTTCTTTTAGCGGCTAACAGTGAATCACCGCGAAAACCAAGGAGCCTCAAACCGAAAATTATATTGCCATGGATTATATCTTCAATACTTCTAAAAGGGGTGACAGGCTCCCCAAAAAATCCCCTTTTATTATAGCAGTAATCAAGCCAGGTTTTTTCGCCATGCAAATTGATGAATTCTTCCTTAGTCATCAGTAGCCTCCTTTCCGTAGCGTTTTTAAAATTCAATTAATCCTTTCCTTGAATCAAATAATGTTTCAAGACCTCTTCACTCCTAATTCAGTAAGTATTCTCCAGAGATCGGCGGCAGATAAGAATATTTGCTCACCCCTCAACGATCGGGAATTAATTGATAGGGAATAAGCCGGCTGTGACCTGCCATCGACTACTTCTAAGGTGTTTCTAATGAATCCGGCAATAATAGCTGTATCGCCAAAAAATCCCCCCTCAATTCCCTTATTGGCTCGGACAAATTGGAATTCAATTTTCCAATTACCGCCGGCAGTCTCCGCTTCCTTACCGACATTATTTCCTGTAGTGGCAATAAATTGCCGTACAGGAGCTTCTTCGTAGGTTACCTCCCACATTAAGACAGATGGTTCGGCTTCGCACCATGCTTCAAATTTTCTAAATAACATGCTTCCCGATACGGTATTGTTAGTGACTTCAACCTTAGTAAAAGCTCTTTTGGAGATCTTGGAGTTCATTATTAACCTCCCTTCGCTTATTCTTATTATCGGTTAGTGTTTATTCCAAGTTTTTTAAGTTTTAAGGTTCTTTTTGCTGATTATTCAGTTTACTTAATAATAGTGAAAAAGTCAAGCCTGCGGTTAGCGGTAATTTTTGTCAATCTGCCTTATTAATCTTGCCAGCAATGCTGGCATGTTTTGGTATTTTAGTTCTGATTTACAGGTTATTTTTATCTTCTTTTATGCCCATAATTATTGCGCCCGCCACTATCAGGATAATTAAAATTATAATTATGATATTTATCATATTTTGCAAGTTAAAAAGTAATAGTTGACGCCGAATTATATTTTACAGAGAAAAGCGAATCTGGGAAAAACTCGAGCTGAGAGTTTTTCCGCATACTTGGTGTTAAACGATCCAAGCCCTGCCTACGTTATATGTTTTCAAAAGAAAAAGGCAGAGCGAGAGCGCAGCGTGGCTTTAGCGTATTTTTGAGATTTTTTACATCGATTAAAGAAAAATTTCTATTCATTAATAAGTCTCTTTTAGATACTCCTCTAACTTTTCCAATGCTTCTGGCATGTTTTTACGGGCAAAACCAATTCTAAAGTAATTACCTTTGAAGTCATAAACTTTGGAGGGGAGCAACATTACTCCTTTCTTTTCAACAAGATCAAGGCAGAAGTCTGAAATATCAATATTTGCTTTTAACGTCGGAAAGCCAATCGGCCCAGCCTTTGGTCTATGCCACTCAAAAAGTTTTGCGTGTTTGGCAAAAAATTCATCCAGTATTTTGAGATTGTTTTCAATAATCCCTATGTTTCTTTTGAGAATTTTATCTTTTGCTCTCAAAGCCATAATAGCCAAAATTTCACTCGGCGCGCTACTGCAAATAGTTGTGTAATCTTTGTAAGTAGCAAAACTTTTGAGTAAATCAGAATTTTTTGTAGTCAGCCAGCCAATTCTCAACCCAGCTAAAGCAAAACTTTTTGACATCCCGAATAGAGAAATGGCGTTATCATATAGGTCGCATGCTGATGAAGTCCGATTGGCTTGATCGTGTTCAAGAAATCTGTACATTTCATCAGAAAACACGATGATATTTTTTTGCCTTGCTAAATCAATAATCTCTTTCAATTCTTTTTCTTGTAATGCTACTCCCGTTGGATTATGGGGAAAGTTTATGACGATGAGTTTTGTGTCATCTCTAATCAGGCTTTTGAGGTCGTCAATATCGAAAATCCAACCATTTTCATTTTTCGGTGTCCATTTTGATACTTTGCAACCGAGAGAATTCGCGATTTCATACAAAGATTGATAGCCCGGAAATGTGGTAACAACATGATCGTCTTTTTTAAGGAGATTATTCATGGCAATAAAAATTCCTTCTTCTGGTGTTATCACTAACACCTGTTCAGGTTTGATGTTTTGATGAAGCTTGGCAATCTCCTTGCGCAAAAGTGGATGTCCTTGAGATTCTGTGTAGCCGAGCTTGAGTTCGTTCCATAGTTTGAGCGAATTCTCGTCAGCCATTGCCAGAAGTTCTTTTTGGGTAAGAGCTTCGCAATCAGAACAAGACAATAAATAAGGAGCTGAAAACTCATATTTTGCGAAGTATCTTTCTAATTTGAATGGTTGGATTTTCATTATCATAAAGTCAGAGGAGTGTATATAAAAATTTTTCTTAATTTCATATAACTAGTGATTATACGAATTGTTTTCGCATAATATGTATATATTGATTATTTTACGAATAGTTGATATAATCAATTAGTATATAATAGTATATAAATTATAACCTTTTTGTCTTATTTATGCAAAATTATTTGGATAAAACAATAATTGAGCTAAAAATCAGGAATTATAGTCAAAAAACCATCAAGAGTTATATCCATTATTTGGGTGACTTTCTAAATTTTGTTAATAGTGATCCTGTAGCGGTAAATTCTGCTAAAATTAAAGAATTTATTTTACTTAAGCAGGGGAGCGGCTATTCCTCCCAGACAGTTAATTTGTGCCTTAATGCCATTAAGTTTTTTTATCGCGAAATTCTAAAAAAACCTCAATATATTGATTTGAAATTAGCCAAAAAAAATAAGCGGTTGCCGGTGGTCTTGAGTCGGGGGGAAATAGATTTAATGATAAATAATACTGATAATGAAAAACATAAGTTGATCTTAGCTCTGGCATATGGCGCCGGTCTTAGGGTTAGCGAGGCGGTTAATTTAAAAATCAAAGACGTTTTTCTTGATGAATTGACGATTAAAGTGGATCAGGGCAAGGGCAGGAAAGACCGCCTGACGATTATGCCGGAAAAAATTAAAGGTAAATTGGCCGCACTTATCGGCAATCGCTCAGGCAACGAGTATCTGTTTGAGAGCGAACGCGGCGGCAAATTGGCGGAAAGAACTTTGCAGGCGATTTTTGCTAAAGTGCTTGAAAAATCAAACATCAAGAAAGAAGCCACCTTTCATAGTTTGCGTCATAGTTTCGCCACTCATTTGTTAGAAAACAGCACCGATGTCCGTTATGTGCAAGAACTTTTAGGGCATCAGAATATTCGCACTACGCAGATCTACACTCATGTTACTAATCCAAGTATTAGGAATATCAAGAGTCCCTTGGTATAACGCAAAAAATAATTAATTTAAAAAATGACTGAAGATAAAATTATCATTCGCAATGCGCGAGTGCACAACTTAAAGAATATCTCGTTGGAAATACCGCATAACAAACTGACGGTAATGACCGGCGTATCCGGCAGCGGCAAGTCGTCGTTGGCTTTTGATACGATTTTTGCCGAAGGTCAAAGGCGTTATATTGAATCGCTATCGCCTTATGCTCGGCAGTTTTTGGGTCAGATGAAGCCGGCTGATGTGGATGAAATTATCGGTTTGGCGCCGGCCATCAGCATTGACCAAAAAGCCTTGTCGCATAATCCTCGCTCTACTGTTGGCACTTTGACTGAGATTTACGATTATTTGCGTGTCCTATACGCTCGCTTAGGTGAAGTATTTTGCCCTGTTTGTGGCACCAAGATCGCTAAAATGTCTTTAGATGAAATGATAGAAATCATCAAGAATAAAGCCGAAGAATCAGGCACGGACAACGTTAGGATTTTGTCGCCAGTGGTGGTGGATAGAAAAGGTGAATACTATCAGATGCTTTATGACTTTCTGGCCTTAGGCTTCAGTGAAGCGCGCGTTGACGGCAAGATTTATCCGTTACGCGAGCGTATTAATCTGGCTAAAAATAAAAAACACTCCATTGATGTCGTTATTGACAAGGTCAGGATAGCGGATGAGTCGCGCCTGACTGAGGCCGTGGAAAGCGCTCTGGATCATGCTAAGGGTTTGGTGCGCGTGATGTTTGATCAGAAAGATGAAGAATCAATAGAAATCCTATTGTCTTCCAATTGGACCTGTCCCAATGACGGTTTTGCTTTTCCCGAAGTAGAACCGCGCCTGTTTTCGTTCAATAGCCCGCATGGCGCTTGTCCCGAATGCCACGGCTTGGGCCGGAAGGAAAAATGGGTGGAGAGGGAAAGGACCGATGAAGATGATGATGGCAATAAATACGAACGTATAGTGGAGGAGTGCCTGACTTGCCACGGTTTGCGTTTAAATGAAAACGCCTTGTCGGTGCGGGTTAACAGCAAGAACATCGCCGAGACCTCGGCTTTATCGCTGGATAAGGCCCATAAGTTTTTTTCCGAGTATTACAATAAGATGAGTGAACGGCAGAAAACCATCGGCGAGACCGTAGTCTATGAAATCAGCGCTCGCTTGGATTTTTTGCTTAAGGTCGGTTTGAATTATTTGACATTGGATCGCGAGGCGGAAACATTGTCCGGCGGTGAGGCTCAGAGAATCCGTCTGGCCTCCCAGATCGGCTCGCATTTGTCGCATACTTTATATGTACTTGATGAGCCGACTATCGGCTTGCACGAAAGGGATACGGAAAAACTGATCGAAACCCTAAAATCATTAAAAGATCAAAATAATACCGTTATCGTAGTGGAACATGACGAGCGGACGATCATGGCTTCGGATTATCTGGTAGACTTGGGGCCTTTGGCCGGACGCCATGGCGGGGAAGTGTCGGCTATCGGAGAAACCAAAAAATTACTCAAAGGCAAAGATTACCCTGATTCTTTGACGCTACAATATTTACGCGGTGAAAAAGAAATCAATCTGGATCGCAGTCGCCGGATCAAGGAAGCGGAAGCGATTAAGGTCATCGGCGCCAAGATCAATAATTTGAAAAATATTGATGTGGAGTTTCCTTTGCGGAAATTAATTGTCATTACCGGCGTCTCCGGTAGTGGCAAATCAACTTTGCTCTATGACGCCTTATATGAAAATTTATTGAAAATCAAGCACGGCTTTCGGAAAGAAATCAGGGGTGTGGCCAAAATTATCGGCAGTGAATATGTTAATAAAGTAATCATTGTTAATCAGTCGCCCATCGGCCGGACGCCACGGAGCAATCCCGCCACTTATACCGGAATTTTTACCCCGATTCGCGAATTTTTTGCCCAACTGCCGGCCAGCCGCGAGCGCGCTTATACTGCTTCGCGTTTTTCTTTCAATCGCCCGGGCGGACGTTGCGAGTCCTGCAATGGCGCCGGATTCAATCTAATTGAAATGCATTTTTTGCCGGCTGTACTGGTGGAATGCGAGGTTTGTCGCGGCAAGAGATTCAACCGCGAGACATTGCAAGTCAAATATAAGAACAAAAACATCGCCGAAGTTTTGCAACTGACGATTGATGAGGCGATTGATTATTTTGACGGCCAGTATCTGATTACCGATAAATTGAAAGTTTTGCAAGAAGTCGGCCTGGGTTATTTGCAGTTGGGCCAATCGGCCACCACCCTTTCTGGCGGGGAAGCGCAGAGAATTAAACTGGCTCGCGAATTGACGCACACCTTGGGCGCTAAGACTCTGTATTTGTTGGACGAGCCCTCGGTCGGTTTGCATTATCATGATATAGAGCTGTTGCTTAAAGCTTTGAATAAGCTGATTGATAAAGGCAATAGTGTGGTTTTGATTGAACATAATATGCATATCATCAAAGAAGCGGACTGGGTGATTGACCTGGGTCCGGAAGGCGGGGATAATGGCGGTAAAGTTGTGGCCAAGGGTACGCCGGAACAGCTCACCGGCGCGAAAAACTGTTTGACCGGGGATTATTTAAGGAAGTATTTGAAATAAGTTTATTCATTTATCATCTTGGCATTACTTGCAATATTTAGTTTGAATTAGTTATTTTAATGGCAGTTGTTTTTGGACGTTATTAAATTTTACGTTTTTTTGTTATAATATAAACAGCTGCAGTTCCTGATTGTTTTCATGACATTAAAAGGCGCAGCCTAAAAAAATTATGAAAAACATCGTAACCTTAACTATAATTTTTTTGTGCGTTCTAATGATCGGCTTTGGAGTTTATCAAAAATTCAAACCAACGGATTTGACCGTTGCCGGCACTGGACAGCAACCCGTCGCAACCACTCCTGCTTCGGCAGTAACGGCGCCGGCAGTCGGATCGCCGGCAATTAATCAGCCGGTCGCGACAGCGTCCGCCCTTGATCCAGGCGCGCCGACGCCGGCCGAAGTCAAACGCTATTACCCCGATCAGAGTCTTACTCAGACATTGGCCGGCAGTTCCGGTTCGGCCTCCGCTCCGGCTGACAGCAAATTTGTGATCACTCCGCAACTGATTGCCAAAATGCATCTGGTTGATAAGTATAAGCCTGGCATTTGTTATGGTTCAGCCATAACCATACCGGAAGTAGCGATTCAGAGTATGATCACGGACAATAAGTCTTTGGCTGAATTCTTACGGCAAAAATATTCACTTAAGACTGATTTGGAAGTTTATAATAAAATTAAACAGCTTAACGGCGTCATGTTGACGGAAACCGCCAGCAGTAAATACGATTTTCGTTTTATGGATGGGCAATGTTGCACTGAAACGCTTTATCTGGGCACGGTGCAAGTTTCCGGCAGTACAGCGACTGATATTATCACCTCGCAAGAAAGCCATACCGAGCAATGTTAAACTTATGAAGAAAAATATTTTAAATTTTTATGTTTTTGTTTTCGGCATTATCGGCTTGATGATTTTTGGTTTGGCCGGTTGTGGCAGACAGGCACTGCCGGCCACAACAGCCTCTCCGACGGCACTGCCGGCAACGGCTGTTTCGGCTAGTCCGAATCTTCTCGTCCCAGCGAATCAAAGTGTCCAGCCCGCCGTTCAACCTGTCACTCAGCCGCCCGCAACTAAACCGACTCAAACCGAAACGATTGCTACGCCGGCTCAGTCAATGCCTAGGAGTTACCAGTTGGACGTCAGCTTTGCCCAGCAAGCCCCTTTCGCCAATTGGGATGCTTTACATGAAGAGGCCTGCGAGGAAGCATCCATGATTATGGCGGATAAGTTTTATAAGACTCAGCCCCTGGATGAAAGCATTATGGAGGAGGAAATACAGAAATTAATTAAATGGGAGTCAGGCAAAGGTTATCAGCTTGATTTGACTGCTGAGGAAACCGTTTCCGTATTGCAATTGTATTTCGGCTTAAAGGCCGAGCTCGTCTCCGAGGTGACGGTTGAACGCATTAAAACGGAAATTTTTAAGGGACGCTTGGTTATAATCCCGGCCGCCGGGCGTTTACTGGGCAATCCAAACTTCAAATCTCCCGGTCCGATTTATCATATGTTAGTGATCAAGGGCTGGACCGGCAGCGAATTTGTCACCAATGATCCCGGCACTCGAAAGGGCGACGGTTATCGTTATAATTATGCTACATTATTAAACGCCGTGCACGACTGGAATCCGATTTTAGCTGACGGCGGCATGACTGATACAGAAATGGCCCAAGGAAGAAAAGTAATGATTGCTGTCAGTAGGTAATTATCCCTAACCGGCTCTTGACAGCCGGTTTTTGTATTGGTATAATACTAATACCAAGTAATTTAGTAGGAGTTATGTTGTTTACCACCAAAACCGAATACGGTCTGAAGGCCCTGGTAATTTTGGCCAAAAATAAATCAAAAGCCCTGGTATCGCTGGCGGAAATCAGCCGGCAGACGGGCATTTCCTTGTCTTACCTGGAGCAGATTTTTGCCAAACTGAAACGGGCTAAACTGATTAGGAGCATTAAAGGCGCTGAAGGGGGATATGCTTTAACTCGGCCGGCCAAGGAGATTGACTTGCTTTCGGTGATTGAGGCGTTAGAAGGCGATTTGGCCATATTCTATTGCATGGCTGACGGCGGCTGTTCCTCTCGCGGTTGCTTGACTAAGAAGGTTTGGGCGGAGGTACAGGGCGGTGTGGTTAAGATATTGAAGAAATACAAGTTAAGCAATTTAGTATAAGGTTTTGAAATAAAATTAATTCTTAATTATTAATTTGTAAACGATTATCATATGTATACAGAAAAAGTCATGGATCATTTCTCTCATCCGCGCAATCAGGGCGTCATCAAGGACGCCGACGGCATCGGTCAAGTCGGCAATCCGGTTTGCGGTGATGTGATGAAAGTTTATATCAAAGTAGAGCCTGATAAAAAAGGCGAAGACGCCATTGGGGATATTAAGTTTGAAACTCTCGGTTGCGGCGCCGCGATTGCCACCTCGTCTATGTTGACTGAGATGGTCAAGGGTAAAACCATTGCCGAAGCCCTGAAAGTCGGCAAGTTGGATATTGCCAATGAGTTGGGTGGCTTGCCCGAAGCCAAGTTACATTGTTCTATTTTGGCTCACGATGCTTTGGCGGCGGCGGTTAAAGATTACGAAAGCAAGAAATAATAAATTATAATATGTTAGAACAAAAAATCAAAACAGTGTTGGATGAGGTCAGACCGCATTTGCAAATGGACGGCGGTGATGTGGAGTTTGTTTCTTTTGATGAAGAATCAGGCAAATTAACAGTGCGTCTGCAAGGCGCTTGCCACAGCTGTCCCATGTCGGCGATTACTTTGAAAGAGGGAATCGGCAAAGTGGTGATGGAACGCGTGCCTGAGGTCAAAGAAATTGAAAATGTTTAACTTTTGCTTTTAATCTAAGCCATTAGCCAAGTACTATAGGTTATAAATTTATGCCTCAAAAACAAATCTATCTTGATTATGCCGCGACTGCGCCGGTTGATCCGAAAGTCGCCAGGGCCATGGCGCCATATTTTAG
Organism: Patescibacteria group bacterium; assembly: GCA_041650895.1. Lineage (NCBI taxonomy): Bacteria > Patescibacteria group bacterium. The sequence goes on from JBAZKF010000002.1 coordinate 29,757, forward strand.
CATCAATTTTGGCAATGCCAGTTCCTTGCATCAAGCCGGAATTTCTGCCGCTAAAGCCGTTGATTCTGCCAGAGCCACAGTGGCTAAGTTTTTGAATTGCTTGGCTGACGAGGTTTATTTTACTTCCGGCGCGACCGAGAGCGATAATTTGGCTGTTCTGGGAGTAATCAAAGGCGTGCTGTCCCAGGGATTTGTTGAAAAGTCAGGCCGGAAACCCCACGTAATCGTCTCGGCCATTGAACACGATGCCATCTTAGAGCCGGCCAAACATTTGGAAAAAGCCGGCGTGGAAGTGACTTTTTTGACGGTTGGTGAAAATGGAATAATTGATCCGCTGGAATTGCAAAAGGCCATTAAAGACAATACGATTTTTGTTTCCCTTATGCTGGCCAATAATGAAATCGGTGTAATCCAGCCGATAGAGGAGATCGGTCGGATAATCAGCGAGTTAAATGAGAAGCGTCGACAGAAGATTTATTTCCATACCGATGCTACTCAGGCTCCGGCTTATCTTGATTGTGATGTGGCTAAACTGCGGGTTGACTTGCTTTCTTTTTCCGCTCATAAGATTTATGGCCCTAAAGGAATGGGAGTATTGTTTGTTAAGAAGGGCACGCCATTAAAACCATTGTTTTATGGCGGCGGCCAGCAAGGCCAAGTCCGTTCCGGCACTTATAACGTTCCGGGTATCGTCGGCTTAGGCAAAGCTGTTGAGCTTATCGCTGACAAAAAGATTAGAGTTAAGGAAATTAAGGAAATAAAGAAGCTAAGGGATTATCTGCTGAAGAGTTTGCCGAAGAAAATTAAAAAGTGCCGAGTTACCGGAGACCCGGTTAAGCGTTTACCCAATAACGCCAGTTTTGTAATTGAGGGCGTGGAAGGGGAGAGCGTCTTATTGATGTTGTCGCAAAAAGGCATTTGCGTTTCTACGGGCTCGGCCTGTTCGTCCGGATCACTGGAACCCAGCCATGTGCTTCTGGCTATTAGTTTGCGACCGGAGGTTGCCCATGGCTCACTCAGGGTTACTTTGGGCCGTTATTCCAAAAAGGCTGACATTGACGCTTTACTCAAAGAGTTGCCGCCGATTGTGGACAAGCTCCGCGCCATGTCGCCGTTAAAATAGCCTTAAAGTAGCCCGTTATATTTAATATGTAGCCTATTTTAGCTAAGATAAAAGAAAAAAAGACGCCGGAATTTCGGCGTCTTTTTGTGCGATTTATATGTCCCCCGGCTGATAATCTGTTTGATTAATTTTTAATTCTTAATGGTAGTGGTAGTTTTGGTGGTGGAAGAAGCCGCAGTAGAAGAAACAGTACTGGTGTTAATCAGGTTATTAATAACAGTTAAAGACCAAGAATCATTTGATGGTCGTAGAGGCGGATCAATTTGCGAAAAAACAAAAGGGTTTTTGAAGGGCCAAACAGCCGGCGTAGAAGTTTTGCGGCATAACAGTTCTTTGATTTGGTTTAAGGAATTGCCATTGATTTGGACTTCTATAACTTTGCTTTTTAATCCGGCTAACATATCCATTTGGGTCGCTGTCTGGTAGACCTCTTGATACAAGAAAGACATGACAGCAAACAGAATAATAATAATAGCGACTATGGTCAGGGGGTACATTAATCTGGCCAGCCAGAACCAATCCAACTTGATTTTGTTGGTTTTGGCTTTATTTGAAACCGGCAGACCAGCTTCTCCTGTTTCAGTCTTTACTTGGGTTATATTTTTTATTTTTTCCATTAAGCCCATATTATTTGGTGGTGGCGATTTTGTTTTCTTGCCGATAGATATTGCCGCTGACGGCGGCGGCTACTAAGCCGTCGTTTTGCGCCGTTAAGCTTAAGACGTCAATTATAAAATAAGTTTCTCGCCGTTCCAGTTCATTCAGAGCCGTCAAAACACTTTCAAATTTTCCGGAAATGATAAGTTCGATTGGCAGACGGGTAACTTCCGGAGAAAGAGCTTTGCCGGTGAAGTCAGGTTTAATGTCTATGATCAAACTGTTTTTGGCAGCCAAATTATCTAGATAGTTAAGAAATTCCAATTCTTGTCCCGGTTTGATATAAACCTGGCGCAACCTGGGCATTATTTTTTCTACAGCATCGGTTTCTTCTTTTATTTTATTGGCGTTAAGGCCCATGGCCAGCTTTTTTTCCAGATCTTGGCGTTCCTTGAGTATTTCTTGGCGGATGGTGATGATCTTGTTGGCTGTGGGATAAATAATAACAATAATCAAAGTCGTCCCAGCCAAGAATAGGACAAACGCCCAAATTATTTTTTTGTTTATTTTGATTCGGGACATACGTTAGTAGGTGTTAACGCCTGATAGTTGACATTGGCCTTGATACTGAAAGCGTTGTTTTCTTTGGGCACCAGGGCGGACAAAGGAATTTCGGCATCGCTAAGCCAATCGGCTTTGTCTAAATAACTTTTGAATTTCATCAGATTATCCCGAGTTTTGGTACTGCCGGAGAATTCTATTCGGCTTTCTTGGCGGAAGAAGCGCAAACTGCTGATGGCGACGTTGGCCGGTAGGGTATAAGAGATGGCTGAAATGATCGGGGTTACCGGTTGGTAGTTTTTTTGTATGCCTAAGGAGGCGTTGATCTCCTGATTCAAGGCATTAATTTTTTTGGCGACCAATTGGTTGGAATAGATATTGGCGGCATTCTGGGTGATCATTTCATTTAGTTGCTGTTCTAAGAAATAACGTGAGACTAAAAGCAAAATACTGATAATAGCGGCGAATAAAAACAGCAAAGTCAACGACTCCTGGACGGCTTGGTAGAGACGGCTGTTTTTTAATTGGTCTTTTTGCTTGGGCGGGACCAAGTTAAGCCTGATTGTGATCATAAAAAGTTTTGGGAGACAAACCCCTTAGTGCTAGGCCGATGGCCGGAACAAAAGATTGGTATTTCTCGGCCGTGAAGTAATGAGGGTCGGGGTTGACGATGTTTTTGAATGGTTCGGCGATAACGACCGGAGTATTGAGGCGGTTTTGGATTTCCCGATTCAAGCCGGTTAATCCGGATAATCCGCCACAGAGCTGAATCTGTTCAATCAGGCCAGGAGAAGAGAAATTATTTTGGTAGAAATCAACGGCGTGAAGTATTTGGGTCGCTAATTCGTCAATCAGTGGTGTGAGCAGTTCCAGGACGGCACCATGGCACTTGTCTCGGCTTAGGCCGCAAATAATCTTGGCCTGCTCGGCTTTTTCCAGATCCAACTCTAATGATTCGGCGATATATTGATCAATCTGTTTGCCCGATAGAGCCAGGGTGACGTTGAATTTGACATCAGCTCCTTCGCAAAGGATTAAACTGCTACGATTAGCTCCCAAATCAGCGATAATTTGTGGCCGAATATCGCTAGCGTTTTCAATCAGTAGTCTAGCGATGGCAATGGCTTCGATTTCGAACACGACTGGCAAGATACCCAGACTGTTAAGGGCGGAAGAATATGAATCAACCAAAGCTCGCGGGGCGGCTCCGACTAATATAGTGTAGACTCCTTCCTGGTTTTTGATGACTTGCCAATCATAATAAATTTCTTCCAGTGCCAGAGGCAGGCTTTGCGGTAAGAGCTCTTCAATTTTAGGTAAGAGTTCTTCCTCGTTGGTGGCGGCGATTTCCAGAGTTTTTAGGAAGGTGCCGGCTTGAGGTAGGGCTACGACGGCTTCATTGCTTAATCCGCCCAGCCCGCGCTTGGTGCCAACGAGTTGTTTTAGTGTTTGGACAAAATATTGGCTATTGACAACATTTCCGCTCACCACGGTTTGCGGCGGCAGTTTAACTTCGTTGAACAATTGGATTTTGATTTTTTTGCCGAAACGCTTAAGCTGGATCAGTCGCAAGAAATGGTCAGAGACATCCAAGCCGAAAGCTAATTCGTTAGTGGAAAAAAAAGACATGGTTAATTAATTACGAGCTTGTTTATCGGCAAGCAGGTTTCAAATTGCTAATTACTAATTAAAATAATATTGTATTAATTATAACATTTTTTTGATAATTATAATAATTCATTGTTGATAATCAATATAATTTTTCAAGAATACTGCAATCAGCAGTATTAGCAGTTAGATTTATAATTCGTAATTTTTAATTCGTAATTGGTTTTAGTATTCTTCCTCCCAGTGTTCAACGGTTACGATCGGCGAGAATTGCGGGTCGCCCAAAGTATAATTGACGACGCTGTTGTCATAGACAATAGTCATGGCTTGCCAGATACTGGTCAGAGTGATTTTGCGCGAGACCAAGCCGCCGGTTACGGCAATACTGTATGGTAAACTTAGGATATTTATTTTATCATTGGCATAAATCAGTCCATTACCGGAAAAACTGTCTAAACAAAGTTCAAAGCTAATATTCCTTTTACTTAAAATTCCGGCCGGAGTAGTGGAGCCGACGCGGTTAATGGTAATGTGGCTGCGGCCGCAGTTAAGTCCCCAACAACATAACAGAGTGTTGGCGCCTAATTCAATATCGCCGTCGGCGATTAAGACGCCGTTAATGATTAAATTATTGTTGCCTCGGATAGAAACATCGCCGGTAACATAAGTGATGCCGTTTAAAGTCAGGGTACCGCCTCGGTTGTTCCAGAGCAGGGTGTCAAATTGGCTGGCGGTATAGATGTTATTAGCTCGAGCCTTATAAGAATCGGGATCGCTGGGGTTATCAAAGGATACTGCCGGCATAGCCAGCGGGTCAGGTTCCGGCGGGTTGATGTTATGGGAATGGATTTCCGTGGCGTTAAGCATGGATTTACTGCCGATATTTATATTACCGACAGCCTGGACTTGCTTATCGGCATTAATAGTGCTCCAGAAATTAATGATAACATTCAGGTTGGAGAAAAAACCGCCGTTAACAATTGCCAGGTTGGATCCGGACATGTCAATATTACCGTCGGCGTATTCGCCATTGTTGCCGACCAAACTCTCGCCCAGAGCTTTGTAGATCAGGGTTTTAATGACCCGCCGGGAAGAACCGCCGCTTAGGGCCAAGGTACTGGTAACGTTTACTTCCCCGCGACCGCGGGAACTGTTTTTGATATTGATGGCGTAACTGCCGTTATCATATAGAGCCGCGGGCCGAGTATAGGTTATATTCCAATCATCAGTGCCTTCAAACTGGCTTTTCCAAGTGGCGTCGTTTTTGATTCGCCAAACCGCTTCGGCCACGCCGCTTTCCGCCAAATAATAGTTTTGGACCGAGGCCGCTTGACTGTTAGCGATATGCAATTCGGTCAGAACAAAGGAAGCGACAAATATACCCAACGATAACAGCAGTAGCATGACAAAAATCGAGGTTACCAAAACAAACCCACTGGAGCAATGGTGATTGATTCGCTGACTGGCAGATTTAAGATTAAATATTTTTTTCATAAGTTCCGGCCGAATACCGCCGTGTATATCACTTGGCTGGTGTTATCTTTAGATAAGTAAAGATTGATATTTATCAGCTTGTTTCCCCAGAATTCAACGTCATCAACGAACTCGCCGATGATTTTGTCTTCCGTGGTTGTCGCCAAGGGGGGATTATGAGGCTCGTCCACGTCAGTATCCGTATCCAAGACGTAGTAAGTGGTGGAAGCCGGGAAATAATAGACGATAACTTGCCGTTTGAGCGTGTTGTCTTCCTGGTAATAGCGGATGTAATGCTTATAAGAAATATCATGACCGTCCAGGAACTTTATTTCGTTGGGCAGAGCTTCGGGATCAGAGGTGTCAGTAGGTAGAACATTAGATAAGCGTTGGGCTTGGCGGATTTCTCGCACCAGGCGATCCAGCATGACTCGGCCGTTTTGGGTCAGTTCAGCCGTAACGTCGGTTTGGCTGTAAGCGTTCTGGCTAATAACATAAGTGGAAGTAATCAATAAAAAAATTATTATGGCGATCGTTATTGATACCACAATTTCTACAATTGTAAAACCGGAATTGTCAGTTGGAAGTTGGCGCATTATTTTTCGCTGATTAAAAAGATTAATGGGAAGGTTATTTCTTTGCCCAAATAAGGGGACAGCCAATAGATCGTAATGGAAATTTTTTTTAATCCGACATCAATAGCCGAGTTGTTTAGATTGCCGTCAACATAATTTACCGTTGTCTGCCTCTCGTATTTGTAAAAAGGGTTGGCCGGATCGCTGGCTAAACGATGCCTGGCTTCAATTATGCCGGTATTGATCCCGTTGTAATCCAAAGAGTATATTGTTTCAGCTTGGGCTTGGGCCAAATTGGCTGCTACTGTGGTCTGTTCGGCGATGCGTGACATTTTTAGGGCTAAGGGGAAAATTTGGATAATGCCCAAAATTGCCATAGCCAGAACGGCGATAGCCAGGATAGCTTCTAAAATAGAAATACCTGATTTATTTAGAGAAAGAGATTTGGGCATAACCTGAGGGTTTTATATCAATCGTGGCACGACGGCCGTTAGAATTGGACAGGATGACATTGCCCGAGGAAACAGCCGCTCCCGTGGCATTAAAAATGGCGGTTGAAGAGGCTAAGGTGGTTGACTCCAGTATAATCGGGCTTTTGATGATGCGGGATTTTATTAGTAATCCGGTAGAATCGTTTTCTACGGTGTAGAGGTTTTGGTTGATGTCAAAAACCAACCGGTAGTTGGCTTGAGTGGTAACGGCTTGCTGTTGGGCGTAACGCAAATCAGAAGTCAAATCGCGCGCCGCGCCTTGCAACTGTAGGCTGACAGTGAAACTTTGATAGTAAGGCAAACCGACCCCGGTAATAATGCCAAGCAGAGCGATTACCACTACCAATTCCAATAAAGAAAAGCCGGCCAGATTGGACCGGACGGCTAAAGAACCGGTAGGGCAGGATTTTTTTTCTAGTTTACTCATATTGCATAATGTGCCCGTCATCTTCGCGTTCGGGCGATGATGCGGGAGTATAGGGGGCTGGGTTAGAATTGCGAGGTCATGGAATAGATTGGCAGAATAATGGCGATAGCCAAACCGCCGACACCGAAACCCATTAAGATCATTAGTAACGGCTCGATTATGGTCGGTAGCGATTCCATGGTTTGTTCCACTTCCTCCTGATAAAATTCCGCCAGGTTTTTTAATACCGCATCCAGCGAACCGGTTTCTTCTCCGACCGCCACCATTTGGATGATAATAACCGGAAAAACTTTGTATTGTTTAAAAACGTCAGCCAGTTTGATGCCCTTTTTTATTTTCTCTGACGCCTCCATCAGCGCTTGCCGGTAAACCGCGTTGGACATTATCCTGGCGGTAATTTTTAAGCTGTCAGGAATGGGGATATCGGTTTGGATCAGGGAGCTTAAAGCCGAGGACATTCTGGCGATGTTGATTTTGACGGAAATCGGGCCGACGATGGGCGTTCTAAGTATCAGTTGATGCCACATCAGGCGTAATGGCCCGGAACGGGTGAGGCGCCAGAAGAGAATAAAAATCAGAATAATTAGCGGTCCCAGGATTAAGCCATTGGTTGTAACAAAGTTGCTGATGGTTATGAGTATTTTGGTGGGCAAGGGCAAGCCGGCTTCAAGATCTTTAAACATCAAGGTAATGTTGGGCAGGACATAAATCATGACAAAAATGCTTAGGGCGATCATGGCGCAGACGATGATGATCGGGTAGATCATGGCGTTTTTAATTTTGCTTTTGATGGTGTGATCTTTTTTGAGCTGGATGTATAGATTATTCAGTACGCCTTCCAGATTACCAGAGGCTTCGCCGGCGGCAATCATATTGACGAACATTTCTCCGAAATCGCGCTGATAGGGCAACAAAGCGTCGGCAAAGCTTTTGCCCCCGCGGATTTGCTGTTGTATTTCACCCAGAACCGTTTTCAATTTGGCGCTCTTGCCTTGCTCTGAGAGAATATTTAAGGCGTCAGCCAACGGCAGGCCGGCTTTGATCATAACAAACAGGTTTTGCAACATGAAGATTTTCGCCGTTTCCGGCACGCGTTGCAGATTGATGAACATTTGATTTAAGTTCGCCATAGGTGTTTGTTATTCTTTGGTTACCCTCAGCACTTCCTCAATGGAAGTGACGCCTGTTTTAGCCTTGATAAAGCCGTCCAGCATGATTGTTGCCATGCCGTTTTCAATTGCGGCTTTCTGTAATTCATCACGTGTCGCTTTGCTTAGGATCATGGCCGATATCTTGTCGCTTATCTCCAATGTTTCATAAATGCCGATGCGTCCTTTGTAACCGGAATTATCGCATTGTTGGCAGCCGCGGCCACGGAAAAACAAAGTATCTTTGAGTTTTTGTTTCTTGCCTAGCATGCCCAAATTCGACAGGCTTTTTTCCACCTCGCTTAGATTGAATTCCTTTTCCAATTCCATAACGCCTTTTTTGTCCAAGTTGTAGCTTTCAATGCAGTTTTTACAGATTTTTCGGACCAGGCGTTGGGCGATAATCAAGTTCAGGGTTGAAGAAATTAAAAATGTCGGCACATTCATATCAGTCAAGCGGGGGATGGAAGTAGCCGCGTCATTGGTGTGCAGGGTGGATAAGACCAAATGGCCGGTCATGGCGGCATTTATGGCGATGTCGGCGGTTTCATTATCACGGATTTCTCCGACCAGGATGATATTCGGATCTTGGCGCAAGAAAGAACGCAAAGCCGCAGCAAAAGTGAAGCCGATTTTGGGCTGGACCTGGCATTGGTTGATGCCGGGCATTTTGTATTCAATCGGGTCTTCAACCGTGGAAATATTTACTTCCGGCTTATTCAAAACTTGCAACATGGTGTACAGGGTGGTGGTTTTGCCGGAACCGGTCGGACCGGTAACCAAAATCATGCCATGCGGTTTGGCGATGTTGCGTTTAACTACATCTAATGATTGAGGTTGAAAGCCTAGCTGTTCCAAAGTCATTTGCTGAGCCGTATCGGGTAGGAGGCGCAAGACGGCTTTTTCGCCGTCAAAAGTCGGAACAATGGAGACACGGAAAGAGACTTGGTAGTCTTGGCTTTTTATTTTGAAACGGCCGTCTTGGGGTAGGCGGTGTTCGTCTAATTTTAAGTTAGACAGGATTTTGATTCTGGCGATAATGCCGGCGTGGGCGGTCTTGGGCAGGGTCATGACTTTGCGTAACATACCGTCAATGCGGTAGCGTACGGCTACGTCCTGGTCGGACGGTTCAATGTGGATGTCCGAGGCCTTTTCCAGAATGGCGTATTCCAGTAGCGTGTCTACGATGCGTACCACCGGCAGATCTTGGGCCAAGGATTTGAGATTCTCCGGCTTTTCTTCGCTTCCTTCTTCTTCAATTGTTTTAATATCGGCCGATAGCCCTTTGTGGTATTGCTTGAGAGCATCTTTAATGTTGTCCGGGGAAGTCAGATGAAGCAGAACCTCTAAACCGGTCTTTTTAGCCAAAAAGTCAAACAGTTCAATGTTAGAAATATCTAACGTAGCGACTTTGAGTTCTTTGGTGGTCTTGTCAAAAGCTATTGTTTTGTGGGCGCTGGCCGTCACCTCGGGAATAGTAAAGAGGATATCCTTGCGGATGGTTTGGTTTTTGAGGTCAATATAGGGCAGATCGTAATATTTGGCCGCCGATTCGTATAACAAGTTGGGGGCGATGATTTTTTTATCAACCAAAAAATCCTCCAGCTTTTTATTGGCTTGTCTGGCTTTGTCGGAGTATTCTTTGATTTGCTTGGTTTCTAAAATTTTGCTTTGAAGCAAAATTTCTTCCAAATCTTTTTGGTTAAGCATAGTTTGTCACCTTCCAGGTGGATTAGCTAATGTTATTATAACATAAAATCATAAGAAGAACAAAATAAAACTCCGCGTCAGCAAATCGCTGCGCGGAGCAAGTAAGGTTCTAATAGGTAGGTATTTCAGTAAGTTTGCCATTATCGTCTAAGATCAATGTGGAACTTTTAATGTCGTCATCAAACCGTTCGACTTGATCCTCAGCGTAATTATTCGCTTCTTCCATTGTATTGAAGAAAAAAGTCGATGCGCTGCCATCGCCGTTTTTTCGGATAAAAACAAAAAGTTCAACTTTCATTTTTTTCTCCTTATAATTTTGGTGTAGGCCTTTTTACCTGTTACAGACAGCTATCGTTCCACTATAAATTCTTCAACCGTTTCCGCACCAGTCCAAAAAGATTTTTTGACAACAAATAGCGGCGCGGGGAATGGTTCTTGACGTGTAATTAATCTGAAAGCGTCATTCGGCGTTTTGACGGTAGTAATAAATTCGCCGTCTTTGTATTGGTATTGGTTTATAACCCGATAAACGACATTGGATTCGAGCTTACCCATCCCTGCTGGTTTACCGATAAATGTCGTTGCCCCAAAAAAGAAAAAAATTACTACAGTCAGCGTCATGAACACAATAGTAAGAATCTTAGCATTTTTTTCCAATTGAGCGAGGATCGCCGCGATGACAAACGTAATGATTCCTAACAACAGTAAAATATCCACAATGTCTCCTTTTTTGTCTCGCCGTATTCTTGGCGTAGACAGGTTGATCTGAGTTGTAACGTCCAAGCCTTGAATTATTTGTCCCAAAATAAACCGCCCCGGCTTAATCTTTAGCCGTTATGCTTATATTTGGCAGTTAATAATTCAAGTTGTTTTTCTTTGATCAGTTCGCGATACAGGATGGAAGTCTGTTGCGTGATATCTTGCCAATCATATTCAGTGGTCGCGCGTTTTTGAGCTAAGTCGGCGAAGTGTTTTATTTCTAATGGATTAGCTAAAGCGAATTCCAGTTGTCTGGCCAGGCTCTCCCAGGATTTGTTGATGAATTCTAAGGCTAAGCTTTCAGCCGGTTCTTGATTTTCCTCAATATTAGAAATAATAGCCGGAACGCCATAAGCCATGGCTTCCAGTAAAGCAATAGACAAACCCTCGGCTTCCGAAGGCTGGACGAATAAGTAAGCATTTTTAAATATAGCCGTTAATTCGTTGCCTGACTTTAGTCCGGCCAAAATAATATTGGGGTTATTTTTGGCTAGATTTTTGATTTTGGCCACGTAGGCATCAGTGTTGGCACCATCCCCGATAATGACTAATTTTTTGTCAGTCGCAATGGAATTGTAAGCTTTGATCAAAGTGTGGATGCCTTTATGGGGCACCAGGCGGGAAACGGCGATAATGTATTCGCCGGCGACTAAGCCGTTTTTGATCAAGTTATATTGTTCATCTTCCGGTGGCATTACGGCCACGCCATTAGGAATATACCGGCATTCCTTATCAAAGCGGTAAAGGCAATATTTTTTTAAGATGTTGGAGATGACGATGGTTTTATGAGGGAAGGTAACGGCAGTCCATTCGCCGATGGCTAAAATCAAACGGGCGAAGCGGCCCCATTTCTGATGGGTGCGATCAATACAATGGAAGGTAACGATTACTTTGGTGCGCGGTTTTAAGAGTCGAGGAATAAAAGATAAAAGCGAAGGGCCGACGCCGTGGTAATGAATGATGTCATAGTTCTGAAATAAGGCATGAATAGTAGCGATAAAGGTGTGAGTGATGGCATCTAAGTGTTTAGTAGCCAAAGAGGGGAGTTGGATGATTTTGACTCCGCGGTAATCATACTCTTTACAGTTGTCACCGGTATAGCTCGGTCGACCATAAACGGTAACGTTAAAACCCTGCTCAACCAGTCTGGTGGAGAGTTCCTCAACATGTTTTTCGATTCCACCCTGGCGGGTAGGAATGCCTTTTTGACCGATAAAAGCTATACGCATAGGTTTCTTTAGGATATGTAATTATATCAAATATAAAGTGTTTTGTCAATAGCTAAAACAAAGGTGATTATTGTTTAAATTTAGGTAAAAGTAAGAGGCGGCGGAACATGAGAGTTCCGCCGCCCGGTAGTCAAAGGTACTTTATGCTTTATGCTGGGATTTCCAGTTCGAAGGCTCCGTCCACTATTGGGACGAAAGCGCCCTGCCAGACTACTCTGACCAGATCGGCGTCAGCGTATTGAATCCCGTTTGGATGCTGAGAGTTAATCGGAACATCGCCGATTAACACGAAACGCAAGTTTGGGGCACGGAATTTACTCAACTCAATGGTTGAAATGGAATCATCCACCGGCGCCCAATCCTGGTCAATCCAAGGTGCTCCGCCGGCGATGAAGTAGTACTCCACGCCGACTTGATTGACGTCATGATTGAAAAGCGTAGGAAACAAGGATGGCGGACAGAACATTCGAGCAGTCAGACTGGAATCGGAATTCTGGCTGATCACCAAATAGGCTAGCGGCTCATCGCTTACTACCAGCACTCGCTGAACGGCGACGGTTTGATTACCGGCCGCATCGCTGACTTGATAATTGATGACGTAATGCCCAAAACCGCCGGTATCAATATCGGCCACCTCGCTGTTGCCGCCTTGACCGTCATATTGGTAGGTATGGCGAATGACAGCGCCGGTCAGATCGCCATCAACATCGTCGCTGGCCGAGTAAGGTGTTCCTGCAAAGCCGGGGTCGCCGATTTGGAAGAATACTGTTTCACCGTAAAGCGACAAGTCAATCACTGGTGGCGTCGTATCCGTGCCGTCCGATACCGATAAAAAGGCATGATCGGTCTCGGCAGTGCCATAGGCGTTACTGATAACGAAATAGTAGCTCCAGCCGTCATCAGTCAAGGTAACTGCCGCGGATAAGCCGAATTCCAATGGCAATTGGTCAAGGGGGCCGGATTGCGTTCCAATCTCTTCAATCGTTGCGCCCTTGGATCGGTATGAGCGGTAAGCGAAGGGCGGTGAGCCCAACACTTGGCAATTGAAGGAAGCGATCGTTCCCGCAATCGCATTTACCGCTTGGGGTTGTTGAGTTACTTGCGGTATGCAAGTATTGACTGTTAAAAAAGCACTGTTACTGATTGCTTCTCCGGCCCCATTACTCACAACGCAAAAGTACGTCCGAGCGTCAGTCATGAGGGGGTACTGGATTTCAAAAGTCGGCAGAGTAGCGCCATCAATCGGCGGCTCTAAGACACTTTTTTCCTCGCAATCCTCTCCACCCTTGCATTTTTCTTTTTTATACCACTGGTAATGCAGATTTTCACCGGTGGTGACAACGGTAAAAGAGGCCTTATTAAACCCCTCACTAACCGTTGCCGATTTTGGGTGTTCAATAATCGTCGGCGGCGCTTCCTCGCCTTCGCCTTCACCCTCGCCTTCACCCTCGCCTTCACCCTCGCCTTCAGCGGGGTTCCCCACGCAGAAACCGTCTTCGGTTCCGGCGCCTGGGCAGGCGTAGTAACTGCCGATATTAAAGATCTGGATCACGCGCAGAAGTTCCGACAGGGAAATCGCGTTGTCCTGATTGACGTCGGCCGAGTGATACGGGCCGGTGGCGAAGGCCGGCAATGGCAACATAACAATCATAGTGAGGATTAGGGGAAGAGCATACTTTTTCATCTCTAGGTTCTCCTTGCCTTGCGGCTTTGTCTGTTGTTTTTTTGTTTTTAAGGGACTTTTAATCTAAGCAGTGTTGCTCAAACTAATATATAATTATAGCAAATTACTATAATATTGTCAATAGCTAATAATTATTTTATCTAATTTTAGATAAAAAAAGAGTGGCAACGGGTTTAATCGTGGCCACTCCGTGGTGGAAAGTGCTACTGACTTAGACGGTCTTAGACGGTGGCTTGGAAAGCCCAATTGCCGTTCCCGTCATTGACGAGCGGTATGGTCGCTCCGTCTAGGGTAACCGTTACCGTGTCATTGGCGACGAATCCGCCACTGGAAGCGTTGGTGACCACCGAGAACCGGATGGTTCGGCTGACACCGACTCGAAACTTGGCGACGGTTCCATTGGCTATCCCCGCGGACGAAACAGAGAAACATTCCCGTTCAATCCAGGGACTGCTGGGCTGGTAGAGTTCCAGTCCAATAAGTCCGTTGGCCGGCGCGTTCGTGGCCGAAAAATACAGGTAACTGCCATTCCACGTCAAGGCGATTTTCAAATCGCTGGTGGGAGCGACACTGCCAACAATGATCGTCCGCGTAACCGACGCCTGATTGCCGCTGTTGTCGCTAGCGGAGTAGGTGACATAGTAAGTTCCGGTAATCGTCGTATTGACGCTGCCGGACACCATGATTTTGTAGATGGGACCGTCTACAGCGTCTATGGCCGTGGCCCCAGGATCAATCCAGGAACCGCCCACCGACAAATAGATCGTGGAAGCGCCGTTAAGCGTAATGACCGGCGGCGTGATGTCGCCGGTTGAACCGCCGGTAACGGTCAGAATGGCCGGATTGGAATAAACCGATCCCTGGCTATTCCAGACCTTGCAGCGATAGGCGCCCTCGTTGATTTCTCCGACGGAGTAAATCGTCAGACTTGCCGAATTGACTCCGCCCGAATACTGGTTGGGCGTGATATCAATCCCGTTATCCTGCCAGCAGTATTTCAGATTACCGCCGGTGGCGCCAACCGTGAATTGTACTTGCTGGCCGATATTGGCCGACAAAGAATCGGGCTGATCGGTGATAACGGGAGCAGTTTCGCCCTCGCCTTCTCCTTCGCCCTCGCCGGACCAATCGGTTGCCATCAGGCAGGACTTTTGCGCCGTCCAAGTCGTAATGCCGACGCCCTCGCTATTGCGATAGCCGACGCCGGCATCAAAGATCAGGCCGAAGCGCGAACCGTCCAGAGTCATCTTAACGCTGGCACGATTGGAACCCTTCTGCCAGACTCGCGGGGCCGAAGTTTCGGGATCGGCGCCGGTCTTGCTGATCGTCCAGTCGAACGGGATTGTCCTACCGCTACCAAAAACGGTGTCCACATTCCATATGGCATAGTCCGCCTCGACGTAATCAATGGGCATATTGGCCTCATTGGTCAAATCGACGGACCCCAAGTAGTAATCCTCATCTCGCGCGTCATCCGCGCGGACGTAGAAGTCGCCGGAAACGATCAGTTTATCCGGCATACAACCGGTGAGACCGATGGCCGACAGGGCCAGCAAAGCAACCAGAAACAATGATACCTTACGCATGGGACGCATGGGCTTAACTCCTTTTTGTTTTCCCGCCTTAGCGGTACGAATTTGCCCTAAGATTGGGGGCGACAACATTGCCGCTTACCCGTTTACTTGAGTTAGCGGCACACAGTGTCGCCTTCTCCTTTTCCAAGCTTACTCCCTATTTTCAACGTTCTTGCATCAATTAGGACTGTCCTAACTTGATATATCAGTATAGCAAACAATAGTACAAATGTCAATAGCTTGATATATAACATCTAAATTTACTTACTTTTTACTATGCCACTCTCAGGTTCTTCAGCCGTGGCTGTAGTGATATCCTTTACGTCCCTTTTTACCGTTTCCTCCGTGAACGAATCAGTAGCGGTCAATTTGATGTTATCAACTAGGGTTGCCGTTTGGCCGACCTGGCTTTGCCAAGGAATGATTTCCACTTCCAGCGAGGCGCCGACGATAGAATAGAAACTGGTAGGTGCTGTTACGTGATCAAGGTGCCAAGTGACCATTCTGTTATTGGGATTATAGCTGATACCTTCTTCACTTAAGGCACTGGAACGGCCGGTGAATCGGACATTGTCTGGCAAATGGCCGGTGACTAATAAATTTTTGACGTTATTATAGTTAGTGTTGGCGGTGAAGAAAATCCAATAGCTGGTTGCTGAGCCGACCAGAGGAGGGTTGGATCCGACGCCGAGCTGTTCCCCCTCAACTGATTGATAGCGGCTGAAGGCCTCCAGTTCAATATCGCTTCTAATTTTTTGGATTGATTTATCGCTGACTACATCCTGTTCTTTAAGACTGTCTTCGGAGTAAAACAGTACTTCGGCGTAAGAAGCGACAATGGGTTGGGTTTGGTTGGCTGTTTGCTGAACAAAATTCTTGTTCAATGTAAAAGAGTAGGTGACCTCTTGTTCAGCGTTAGGTTTCAGTTCTATTAAAGCCGGAGCTTGTTCCGAAGTAAAGGTGAGTTTGTTTTCTCCGGAATAAAGTTCGCTGTCAATATGCAGATTGACAGTAATATTCTTGGCTGAGGCGCGTCCGATGTTTTTGACTTTAACGCGATAAATCAGCTTAGCGCCAGGGCTGACAACGTCGTCTCCGGTTTTCAAGGCGACTGCCAATTTCGGTTGAGAGAAAGCCGAGGTTAGAAAAGCTGAGATGTCGTTGGTATATTGAGGCGGATTGAGCCAGATATAGACATTAAAAACAGTAATAAGGATAACCGCCAGAACCAACAGGCTGTCAATGATAATATGCCACAGCCAGTTGTTATTTTTTTGCGGGTGATAAAATTTATGGAATCTTTTTTTAGCCGGCATCAGGAAAATATTAAGCGTACCGATGGTAATTCGGGTTGCTGGGCGGGGTTTTTTTTCGACCGGCTTTGATTCAACTTTGATTATTTCTTCTGACATATTATTTATTGGTCATGAATACATTAGTGGTTAAAGCGATAATCTCGTCTAGGCCGTCGCCATCAACATCGGCTGCGGTTACTTTGACGCCGGTGCGTTTGTTTGCGTCAAAACCGAACCATTGGCTGATGATTTTATTATTACTGTTCCAGATTCGGATATGTGGTCCGCCGGTCTGGCCGGCGCCGGTGATTATTTCATCCCGGCTGTCGCCGTTAATGTCCCCGGTTGCTACATTCACCCCTCCTCGGAAATTATTGGCATAAGCGAAAAATTCTCTTTTCAGATTGCCGTTTAAATCGAACACTTTGACGTGAGGACCGCCGCCGAATCCGGCGCCGACAATAAGCTCGCTGCGGCCGTCGCCGTCAACATCGCCGGCCGCTACATTGGCACCTAAAGAAGGCCACCGGCTGCCGTAAGCATTGAAGGGCTTGCCCGCGTCGCTTAAATTCCAATCATAAAACTTAATCAGATTGGATCCGCCCTTTTCCGGGCTAACCGCTAGCCAGTATTTGTTGTCTTCCATTTTGACTGGTGCCAGGCTTAGACCGCCGACAAACCGATCGCCGTAAGGATAAATTGTCTTGACTCCTAAGCCGCGCTTGTCGTATAAAGTGATGGAATTCAGGCCCGCGACTATAGTCTCTCTTTCACCGTCATTATTCAAATCCAGTTTGAGGATTTTGTTGCTACCTTTGAAATTATTGTCGTAGGAAAAAAAGCCATTGCGTTTGACTTTGCCCTGGCCGTCAAAAATCCTGGCAAACGAACCATTGATATAAGTCGCATCCGTAATAGTGTTAAGCGGGCGCATCATGATTATACCATCGCCGGCAGCTAGAGTCAGGCGATTGATGATGGCGCCGTCATTAGTTAGTTTGTCTTGAGTGCCTCGCAGTTTTTCGTATTCACCGTCGAAATAAATCGTTTGCGGTTTGTCCGTGGAATTGACGACTACTGTACCGAATTCAAAATCCCTCTGCCAGACTCCAGCTTTCCACTGTTTGGAGTTCCGATCCAATAAGTTGTAAGGGTCGGAAACGGGCTGGCCTATTTGGGCGTCATACTCGTCATACCACCAGAGCTGTTCGCGCAGGTTGGTGCCGTAGCCGAAGGCGTAGTAACCGTCAAACATCAAAGACGAAGTCAGACCGTAGCGCATGGACTGGTAGTCATAGCGGTTGCCGGTGTTAGCCGTATTGGATTCAATTATATTCAGGCGCGGGGCATAGCCGTTATCATTAACTTCATTATAGCTCTTGAGTGATCCGGACCAACCGCCTTGCCAGTAGTCGGGAAAGGACTCAAACATTCGGCCATTGATCAGTTGGTGGTAGGCGCCGTCGCCGTTGCCGATAATCAAATATTGAGAGCCGAAACGGTCGCGTAATTTTTGAAAAAAATCGCGGTAGTAATTTTGCCATTGCCAGTCAATTTCTGCTGTCGGCCGCTGTCGGCCATTGTTGTCAATGTCAGTATTCTTATTGAACCAGGTCACATTTTGCCAGACGTTATCAAAGAATAAGCCGTCCCATAAACCAGTGGACAGGATCTTATTCTGATAAAAGTCGGCCAGGTAGTCGGCGTAGGTTTTGCCGGTTTCATCTTTGGTGCCTAGATTCATCATGACATTGCCCGGCCAGAAAACTATGCTGTCGCCGGATATGGTCTTAAGCCGCCAAGCTGATTTATTGCCTTGGGCCAGTTCATGCCATAAACCCGAACCGGAAGGTTCCACTTGGTTTAATCGTTCCACCGGCATTTCATTAGCCGTAGTGTAAGCCAAAATAACCGCTTTGGGATTGAGTCGTTTGATTTCTTTGATGGCTGAAGCGCTATTGGTTTGCGCTTGCATATCCAGAACGATTATATCCCACTTGGCCAATTGTTTGGCGTCATCCAGAGTGATCGGATTTTTCCAATACAAATTAGCCAGACGGGGATAATCATGCTGAGGCGTAATAAAAGCCCGGCTGCGATTTACATCAATGTAGTAAATCGGCCAAATAATCAGTAAAGCGCAAATAGCCAGGATTATTGAGAGAGCAATTTTTTTGATTTTTCGTTTGGCGGCGCTGCCCGGTTTAATTAATTGATTATAAATCTCCTCTAATTGCTTGTAGTGTCTTTCCGGGGAGTACTCCTTGGCCTTGACTTGGCCCGCCTGTCCCAGTTTTCGGCGCAGTTTGTCGTCGCGTAAAAGCAAAGACATTTTTTCTTTGAGTTCGCCGATATCGGCTGCGGCAAATAATAAACCGGTTTGTCCGTCCTCTATTAGTTCCGGGATGGCGCCGACTTTGGAAGCGATAACAGCTTTCCCTAGCGCTAGTGATTCCAAGACGGTTAGCCCGAAAGTTTCATGGACGCGGGAAGCAAAGACCACGGCTAAAGAATTACCGATTAAGTCCAGCAGTTCCTGTCCTTGTTTAAAACCTATCAGTTCAATGCGATTCTCCGCCTTGAATTCTTTAATTAGTCGGTGTAAATTTTCTTCTTCCGGGCCACTGCCGGCGATTTTCAGTTTTAAGCCGTTTTCCGGCAAAGCGGCAAAAGCGCGAATGATGTCATCCGTGCCCTTGCTTTCATCTAAGCGACCGAAACTAAAAAAATATTTTTCAGTATTTTTTTGAACACTAAAAGTGTTCAGTTTGATGAAGTGGGGGACGATAATTATTTTTTTCGCTTTGTAGCCGGCCTTAATCAGTTCATCCTTAACGAACTGTGAGGGGGCGATAAAAATATCGATACAATGGTTGTAAACTCCGATTGAGCGATGGAAAGCAAATTCCAGCTTTAATAGCCAGTCAATAATAAAAGAGTCTTTGTGTCGCTTTTTGATGCCGTCGGCGCGCAAGGTGTAGCCCGGGGTTACCAGTTTGAAATCATGTACAGTCATGACCGTAGGCAAACCGTATTCTTTGATGCCGGCCAAAACCGCCGGTGATAGTTGGTGATAGATATTGTGGATATGGGCTAATTCCGGTCGTTCTTTTTTGATTAGTTTTTTGATCTTATAGCGGGATAACGGAGACCAGAAAATCCTGAAAATCAATAAAAGGGCCTTAAAATTTAATCGGCCCAAATCCAGGTCAGTGACAAAGTATTTCTCCTGGTCGTTCTTGATGTTTTTAGAATTTTTTTGGGAAAAATAAATTACCTCATGGCCATGGGCCATCAGCAAATTAGATAGGGCGAAAAGGTAAGTCTCCGCTCCACCCTTGGGGTATAAGAATTTGTTGACTTGCAAGATTTTCATAATTGTCATTGGGCGGTTTCTATTTGTGTTTGTTCGGGTTGTTTAACAGTTTTATTGATAATCGTCGCTGAACGCAATAGGCCTAGCAGTATCCAAAGCCAAATACCCATTAAATTAGTTTCTAAATACGGCTGGAAGCAGCTGGCAAACAGGAAGATCAAAATGGCAACAGCAACGCCCAAATAATAAGGAATCAAATCAAAGTTGGTGTAAGCCGGACGCCAGGCGGAAATGAAAACCGTCAGGATGAATAAGGCGAAAACAATCAGTCCCACCAAGCCCATTTGCACTATAATAGCCAGTGGCGAGTTATGGATATTTCTGATTTCTTCAAAATTCTGATAGTCGCCCGTATCAATCAAGATTGTATGGCCGAAACCGATACCCCAAATGGGGTTGGCTTGCCAAACTTGTTGGGCGTCTTTCCAGAGATCCAGTCGCCAGGAAGCGGAGGTGTCTTCGCTTAAGTCCCTCAATGACAGTAACCGTTCACTAATATTGCGGACATTGCCGGCGGCAGTTTCCGTGGCCGGATTAAAGTAGGCAAGGTTAGCCGCTAAGACGGCGGCTAGGACTAGTGATACGACTAGCAATCCGGCCTTGATCGCTTGGCGGGAAATGAATTTTTTGTTTTGATAGGGCATTAAAATGAATAAAGCGGCGATGCCGATAATCGCGGCCAGCCACAAATGGCGCATTAAAGAAACGATGATGCCCATGGACCATAAGGCGAAAACCAAGAGCCCCAACCACTGGTTGCGCAGGCGGTTAAAAGCTAAAAGTGGCACACCAATCATCATAGCAATCAATAAATAGAAAGCATGAGTGCCGGCCAAGTAGCGTACTCCGGCTGTGGACAGGGGAGTAAATTCAGTCCATAATCCTGCACCGCGGACAAAACCGATCAACAGGAAGGCGATCAAAATAACACCATTAAGCATAATCAGTTGGCTGACTTGTTTTAATCTTTTGGGTGATTGCACCACTAAGACGGTAAAGAAATACAGCAGGGGATAAAAAAAGTAATTTTTGAAGGAGCTGAAAGCCACTTCAAATTTTGCGTTGATATCAAACAGGGAGCGGAAAAGATAAACCGCGACCAGTAGCATGAAGCAGGCCAGAAGGGTTTCCGGCCAGCCCCAGATAAACCGGCGTTTTTTTTGCAGGATAAAATGCCGAACAGCTAAAGCGGCAAAAGACAGCACCATGACAATATCCAGTAAGTAGAATTTATAAATTTCGCGGTCAATGACTAGTCCGGTCAGAGTGAAGAAACGTTCAAATAGCATAGTCAGGGTGATAAGCAAACAAAAACCCAGAAAGTAATGATTAGGCAGGATAAAAAGCGCGGCGATGGCGGCAAACAGCAAATAAAACAAGGGCGAAGGACCGTAAGCGATGATCGCGATAATTAATGCGCCTAAATAAACGTACGCCAGAAGATTAATAGCTGATTTTCTGGCTTGCGAGTATTTGCCAATTTGGTTTTTGATTTTGTTTTTAATCATAGTCCTGGCAAAAGGCCGCTTACCAAAAGTAAACGGCCTTGATCTTATAATTGATTATTGTTGTAGTAGTCCTTCAGCCATTCATTGCTGGTGGCGGGGGGAGTAAAAGAGTTTCCGGGCCGTTGCGGCAAATCGTTTTTTTGTTCCTTAGTCGGTTCTTCCCTAGCCGGTTCTATCGCCGGTAGTGATTGTCCGCTGTTAATCGGCTCGGTGGCGACAGGCGGGTAAAGATATTTTTTCTTGGGAGCAGATTCAAATAAGCGGTGGTTGGGAAAAATAACAATGAAAGTAAAACCTAAAAGCAAACCGACGATAACTCCCAGAGCAGAGTCCTCAATGATTTTGGTTAGAGACCAGCTTTCAAAAATAGCCGGCTGGTCAATCATTTTTATAGTAGCACGATCAGCGGAACCGTCATAGTTGCCGTGATTATTGATAATCACCATGGCAATAGCATTCGCTAGGGCATTGGTTTTCATTTTGTCATTGCCATAAACATCAATGACCATCATTCCCTTATTATCCAAAACCTTGGTTTTGACGGTTTTTTTCCATTGGCGCAAACGGCTTTCACTGCCGTAACCCAGGTCGTCCTTGATGCCTGAAGAAGCATAGACTGTGCTGATGAAGGAATCGGAATAGACTACCTCACCCATGATGCCGGTGATGTAATTGGCAGTTTTGCTGGCAGTGTAGGTATCAATATTGGCCTGATTAAAAACAGTCAACAATTTGAAAGTTGATTTGTATCTGGGGGTAGTCCAAACACTGACAGAGAAGGCGATTAAGCCGGCCAGTATAGCTAGTAAACCGACGGTTAAGATGTTTTTTAGCTGAAAAAGCTTGTAATTAGACATAATTTTGCTAAAATTGGATAATTTTTGGTTATGGACTTTAGTTAATATATAATTATATCACTTAGTTAATAATTTGTCAATACCTATTGATTTTTAGTGATTGACAATGACAGATTATTTATGTTTTGGCAACGTGGACTTTAAGCGCTATAACCGCTATAATTAAATTAGCACTTCTTGGGGATAATTTACATACCTTGATATTTTTTTGAATGAATATCATCTTTTTGAAATTACGGCAATTAGTTGAAGAAAGCCCAGCCAAAAGAGATCGCCTGGTTTCTGGCGTATTCGTAGCGGCTGCGGTTTTTGATTTGCTGTCTTTGGCGGCCATACTTTTGTATTTCTGGCGTTTTAAGGAATTTGTAGTTCTGCAATATAATATTTATTTCGGCATCTCTTCTTTCGGTTCTTGGCAATATTTACTGTTTCTGCCTTTGTTGGGTTGGTTGATTTGTCTGGTGAATTTTTTGCTGGCGCTTAAAGTTTATCTGCGTGATCGGAAGCTGAGTTATTTTTTGTCTTTTGCCGCTCTGGCTTCGTCCTTGATTATTGCCACTCAGATCGGACTGCTGGTTTATATGAATTTATAAAATAATACTACTTAATATTTTAATATTCGCCATTTCTGAATTTTTTGCTTCGCCCCTTACGGTCCTAAGGCAAAAATTCAGGAATCCATAATTTATTTATAAACTATGAGTTTTGATTTCATCGTTATTAAGATTTTTTCTCTGACTTTTATTTCTTTCGCCATGGCCATGGCTTGGACGCCGTTATTGACTCATTTCCTATATAAATACAAGTTGGGCAAACAGATCAGAGATAGTTCCAAAGCGCCGATTTTTTCCGCGTTGCATCAGAAAAAATCCGGCACGCCGACGATGGGCGGAATTTTGGTCTGGGTAACAGTATTGGTTTTGTCTTTGATAATTTTTTATCTGTCGTTATGGTTTGACAGTTTTTTTTCATTCTTGAATTTTTTAACCCGGCCGCAGACTCTTTTGCCTTTAGGGTGCTTAGTGTCAGCTGCTTTGGTGGGGTTGTTTGATGATTATTTAAATGTCAGGAAGATCGGTCCTTACGGTGGCGGGTTGTCGGTTAAGCATCGCTTGGCGGTTTATACCCTTATTGCTATGGCGGCTGCATTTTGGTTTTATTTTCGTCTTGATTGGGATTTGATCCGCGTGCCTTTCATGGGTAATTTTAATTTAGGTTGGTGGTTCATTCCTTTGGTCGTTTTTGTAATTGTCGGTACGGCGTTTTCGGTTAATGAGATTGATGGTCTGGATGGCCTGGCCGGCGGCACACTACTAATCGCTTATACGGCTTTCGGCGTTATTGCTTTTGCCCAGGGCAAGTATGACCTAGCGGCTTTCTGCGGTGTAATCGTCGGCGCTCTGACTGCTTTTCTGTGGTTTAACATTACGCCCGCCAGATTTTTTATGGGCGATACCGGCGCTATGTCGTTGGGCGTCACCTTGGCGGTGATTTCTATTTTGACTAAGTCCGTTTTGTTATTGCCGATCATCGGTTGTTTGTTTGTGATTGAAGCTTTGTCGGTAATCGTTCAAGTTTTGTCCAAGAGGTTACGAGGTAAGAAGGTGTTCTTGTCCACACCTATTCATCATCATTTTGAAGCTAAGGGCTGGCCGGAAGCCAAGGTAGTTATGAGGTTCTGGGTAGTCTCTGGCGTTTTTGCTATTATCGGATTGGTTTTATTCTTGTTGGATAAAGGCGCGTGGCACTAGGTGTTACAATTGCTTTACGAAGGATCATCACTATAATTTATAATGTTAAATTTAAAAAATAAAAAAGCCCTGGTGATGGGTCTAGGATTGTATGAAGACGGTAGTGGAATAGCTGCTACCCGGTTTTTGTTATCCCAAGGCGCCAAGGTGACGGTAACGGA
This sequence comes from Patescibacteria group bacterium, assembly GCA_041650895.1. Classification (NCBI taxonomy): domain Bacteria; species Patescibacteria group bacterium. Next base: position 53,664 of record JBAZKF010000002.1, read on the forward strand.
TTTAAAAATCAGAAAACAACTTAATGATCAAATAAAGCGTTTGGGCCAATCGGCTCAAAAAGTTGAATGGGTTTTGGGGCGTCATCGTGAACAGGATTTCAAACATCGGGATTTGATCTTAAGAAATCCCGGTGTGCCTCAGTTTTCGCGTTTTTTGAAGATCGCTCGCACCAATAAAATTCCGATTTATACTGATATTTCTTTATTCTTCCAATTGATTGACCGCAAGCGCTTAGTTGGTGTTACGGGTACGCGTGGCAAAAGCACTACCACTACCTTGATTTATGAGTTGGTAAAAACGTCGGACAAACTGGCAGTTTTGGCCGGCAATATTACTAAGTCGCCCTTGGCGCAAATGCCGTTGGTGAATAAGGGCGGCCGAATAATTTTGGAATTGTCGTCTTGGATGGCGGAGAGCTTGGCTGATATTAAGAAGTCGCCGCATATCGCCGTCTTGACTAATATTTATCCCGATCATTTAAATACTTATGAAACCATGGTTGATTATATTGAGGCCAAGAAAAATGTTTTTAGATTCCAGACGCCGCAGGATTATGCCGTTTTAAATCGCGACAACAAGGAAACTTTGGCTGCCGGTAAAAAGGTTAACGCTCAGAGATATTGGTTCTCCTTAAAATTTTTTAGCGAAGAGAATGGCGCCTTTATCAGAAACGGCAGGATTATTTTTCGCCAAAACGGCGTTGAACAAATAATGTGTTCGGTCAGAGATATCAAGCTTTTGGGTGAACACAATTTGTCCAATGTTTTGGCTGCGGTTACTGTGGCGGGAATTATTGGCATTGGCCCCAAAAGCATTAAATCCGTACTGGGTCGTTTTTACGGTATATCCAATCGACTGGAACTGTTAAGGGAGACTGGAGGAGTGAAATATTACAATGACACAACCTCCACTACGCCGGAAGCAACGATCGTCGCCCTAAAGGCATTGGCTGGCAGGAAGAATATCGTGCTGATTGCCGGCGGTTCGGATAAAGGCCTTGATTTTAAAGTGTTAACAAAAGAGATAAAAGAACATTGTCGGGCAGTAGTATTGTTGAAAGGCACGGGAACGGATAGATTAAAAAAGAAAATTGATAATTATACTATTGTAAATTCTATGTCCGATGCCGTCGGCGTTGCCAAGTCATTTTCTAAGACAGGTGACATAATCCTACTGTCGCCGGCTTGCGCCTCCTTCGGCATGTTTATCAATGAGTTTGATCGTGGCGATCAGTTTCGCCGTTTAGTTAAAAAATTGTAACAAATCATGAATCAACCGCCTAAAAAACATAGGGAATTAGCTGGAATCGATTGGTACTTAATCGGCGCCATTTGGCTTTTGGTGATTTTTGGCTTGGTGATGGTTTCTTCCGCCGGCGTGGCTATCGGCTGGCAAAAATACCAGGATGTTTATTGGCATCTCAAGCATCAATTATTATTCGGCGTTTTGCCTGGTGGCGTTTTGTTTTTGATTTTGGCTAAAATTGACTATCATCGCTGGGAAAAATATGCGGCGCCCATGCTGTTTATTTCCATTCTGCTTTTAGTATTGGTGTTTCTTCCTGGCATCGGCGCGGCCTGGGGCACAAGCCATAGTTGGATTAATGTTTTCGGTTATTCGCTCCAACCGTCGGAAATCGTCAAGTTGACTTTTTTGATTTATTTGGCCGCCTGGCTATCCTCTAAGGAAGATCATCATTTGAAGGATTTATCCGCCGGTTTTTTGCCTTTTGTTTTTATTTTGGCTGTTATTACCGCTCTTTTGGTTTTAGAACCGGACACTGGCACCATGATTATTATTGTGGCCATGTCTTTGGCCGTGTATTTTTCTGCGGGCGGCAGATGGTTGCATTTGAGTTGGTTGACTGTCGCCGGTTTGGCCGGCCTCTGGGCGATCGTAAAAATTTCTCCCTATCGCGCCGCTCGCTTTACTACTTTTTTGCACCCCGAACTTGATCCTCAGGGCATTGGCTATCAAGCCAATCAAGCGCTGTTAGCCATCGGCTCCGGCGGTTTATTCGGTCGCGGTTATAATCATAGCCGGCAGAAGTTCGCTTATCTGCCGGAAGTTACCGGTGATTCTATTTTTGCCGTTATTGCCGAAGAGTTGGGATTCATTTTGACCGGAGCCATTATTATTATTTATGCTTTTATTGCCGTGCGCGGTTTTAAATTGGCCGCCAGATGCCCGGATGCCTTTGGGCGTTTGTTGGTTGTCGGTATTGTTACCTGGTTTATCACTCAGGCTTTTATAAATATCGGTGCCATGCTCGGCGTTATGCCGTTGACCGGCATCCCCTTGCCTTTTATTTCTTACGGCGGTACGGCGTTGATGATGTCGCTGGCCGCAGCCGGTATTCTAGCCAATATTTCTAAACAAGCCAATAATTAATTTATGAATAAGCGAGAGACAAATATCATGCCGGATAATCCGGATAACACAGAAAGCCGATCTAATCAAGAGATTACTGATAGGATAGAAAGATTAAAATCAGCTTACCCCGATATTTCCCGGCCAGAGTATTGGCTGTCATTGGAAAATGCTTTGCGAGCGGAGAAATTTTTGTTGGAAAAAATCGAACCGCTCATTGACACCCCCGATCACCCTCGCGCCAATCCTGCCTATCGCCGGCGAATAAATAATTTTTCCGATCGAATAACTGACTATATTATGTTGCACCCCCATGCTGGGACAGAGGAGGTTGGCCGAGCGTGCAATATCAAATTAAAGGAATTAGAGCAAATTAAGCAATTGCAAATCGCCAAGCATTATTTGGCGCGTTGTGTAACCTCTGTTGGCAGGGATGCTTCAATCATAATCAATGAATTTGACGAGATGTGTTTCTTCCGGCCGGCCACGCCAGAACCCGGGGAGGAAAATAAATATTGGAAGACGGAAGAATTGGGCGTGCCGGCGATGCTTTCCGGAGCCTTTGTCTTCAGTGAAGAAGCTTGGTCCAGAATAGAGCCCGACTGGAAGAAAAATGAGTTTGATGAAGCCGGAGAAAATTTTTGCATGTCAATAACGGGACGCAGTATAGATAGGAAATATTTTAGAGGAGAGAGTAATCCTTTGCATTATTTGGGTTTAAGTTATTTTTTAGAAAGGATTAAAAAGGATATAATAAGTTCCAGCAGGCATGAAGTCATTCATCAAATTGATTTTTTAAAGTCCGAAAGACGGGGTGTAAGTCTTATTTTGACGGAAGTTATTGCTTTTCGCATTGATGGTCAGATGGATCAACCGAAAAACAGAAAAAAATTGCGCGACAGGTTCCGAGAGTTTATTAACGATCATATAAAGGGTTACTTGGAAGATTATAAAGCGGCCGATGTAGAAGAAGACAAGAAAACCGTTGACGCTTTTTTGGCGGTATTGGATGAAGCGGAAAAAGCTATCGGTTTTGCCCGAACGACCAGTATTCTGTTAGACTCGCTGACTTTGATGGAAGCGGCGGACAAATTAAATAAAGCAGCAGGAATAAGTTATGAAATATAAATTATTATTATCCGGCGGCGGCACCATGGGTTCGGTTTCTCCGCTTATAGCCGTTTGTCAGGAAATCAAAAAGAGGCAGCCCGAAGCGGAATTCTTGTTTGTCGGTACCGCTGGCGGTCCGGAACGAGCGGCCGTGGAGAGCTATAAAATACCTTTCGCGGTTATTGCTTCAGGTAAATTCCGCCGTTATTTTTCTTGGCAGAATTTTACCGATCCATTCAAGATCGTTAAGGCATTCTGCCAATCAATAAAAATCCTGCTGGCCTTTCGCCCTCAAGCGGTGATGGTAGCCGGCGCTTATGTGGGAGTGCCTTTGGCCTGGGCGGCATGGTTTTTACGCATCCCTGTTTTAATCCATCAGCAAGATATAGAAGTCGGCCTAGCTAACCGTTTAATGTCCCCCGTGGCTAAAAAAGTCACTGTGTCTTTTGATATTTCTTTGCGCGACTTTAAGCGCGGCCGGGCGATTTTAACCGGCAATCCAATTCGGGAGGAATTCAGTCATTGCGATAAGGATAAGAGCCGTGAGCTGTTCGGTTTAAGAAAAGATGTGCCGACGGTGTTTTTTACCGGTGGCGGTACGGGGGCGATAGCGATTAATGAAGTATTGGACCGAGCCCTGCCTGATCTAATGAAATTTATTCAAGTGATTCATGTTACCGGCAAGGGCAAGAAAATAGATTTTTCTGCTGACAATTATCATCAGTTTGAGTTTATGACGCACGAAATGACCGAAGCATTGTGCGTGGCTGATTTGGTGGTAACGCGCGCCGGCCTGTCTACTTTGTCGGAATTGTCTTATTGCGGCAAACCGGCAATCATCATCCCGATGTATCGGACGCACCAAGAAAACAATGCTAATTATTTCCAGCAACATAACGCCGCTGTGGTTTTATCCGAAGCTTCGCTTAATAAGAAAATGTTGACTGATATTATCAGTGAGCTGATTAAAAGCGACGATAAGTTGGACAACTTGTCAAAAAATATTAAGAAAATGATGCCGCAAACCGGCGCCGGAGCAGTGGCGGATATTTTGTTAAAATTAATCAAAAATAAAAAATGAACTTAGCTAAAATAAAAAAAATCCATTTTATCGGTATTGGTGGCATCGGCATTTCTGCCGCCGCGCGTTTGGCGCAAGCCAGGGGCATAAGGGTTACGGGCAGTGATGCGCAATTAAGTGAAGTGGTTAATGATTTGCGAGTTTCGGGCTTTGATGTAAAAACTCCTCAGCAAGCGGAGAATGTCCCGGCTGATGCCGATCTGATCGTTTATACCGTGGCCGCGCCGGAAGATAATCCGGAAAGAGCGCGCGCTCAAGAATTGGGGATAGAGCAGATGACTTATCCGCAGTTTTTGGGGCTGTTGATGGCTGGTAAATTCGGCATTGGCGTATCCGGCACTAATGGCAAGACCACCACTACCGCCATGGTCGCCAAAATTTTGATTGACGCGGGCAAGGATCCGAGCGTGGTTTTGGGAGCCAAAGCGGATTTCCTGTCCGGCAATGCTCGGGCGGGCCGGAGTGAATATTTCGTGTTTGAAAGCGATGAATATCGCCGAGCTTTTGATAATTATTCTCCGCGCCTGGCCGCTGTCACTTATATCGGCGAGGATCATCTTGATTATTATAAAGACCTGGCCGAAATCAAATCGGCGTTTAAGGATTATTTGTCGCATGTGCCGGCCGAAGGATATGTGGTGCTTAATGCCGATGATCTTAATTCTTTAGAACTGGCGCCGGCGCTTAAAGCGGCTAAAATAACTTTTGGCATAAACAATGAGGCTGATTATAAAGCCAGTCAAATAGAAACGGTTTCCGGCAAACAAGTTTTTTCGGTCGGTGAGTCAGGGCGGTTTTCATTGCTTTTGCCCGGCCATTATAATATCTATAATGCTTTATGCGCCATCACTGTTTGTTGCGCCATAGGGATTGATGTTGAAATTATTAGACAATCTTTGGCCGGCTTTACCGGTACTTGGCGGCGGTTTGAACGGCTGGGACGGTTGGGCCAAGCCGAGGTGATAGCTGATTACGCTCATACGCCCGATGCGATCCATCAAGTGATTGAGGCTACGCAAGAGTTTTATCCGGGCAAAAGGATTCTGACTGTGTTCCAGCCGCATCAGTACGCCCGAACAAAAAATTTGTTCAGTAAGTTCGCGACGGCTTTCGGCTCCGCGGAGCAAGTGATAATTCCCGATATATTCTATGTGGCCGGACGGGAGAAACCCGAGGATTTTGATGTTGATTCCAAAGCGTTGGTTGAAGCGATTGCGGCACAGGGCGTTAAAGCGGTTTATGGCGGTTCGCTTTCCGCAAGCGAAGAGCTGGTTAGAAAGATGGCAAAAGATTTTGATATAGTTTTGGTTTTGGGCGCCGGCGATGTTTATGAGCTGGCGAAAAATTTGGTTAAATGAAAACACCGACGAATTGTCGGTGTTAGCAAAGAACTTTAAAATCAGGAAGGTTTTCTGCCTATTGCGACGTTACATGCAAAAGCAAAACGTTCGGGATGTTCCAGGTAATCATAGAGGAATTGTATTTTATCCCTGATTTTGTCATTGTTCTCCGGGGGAGCGCTGTGGTCAATTTCTAACCAAAGCAAGGAACGGATTTCTGCGATGATTTCCGGCAGTCGGGGAGCGGAGAGGGTTTTACCTTTTTCATATTCAGGGTTGTTGCCCCATAAGAGCGCCATGAGGACAACCATTAAGTCGCCCTCTTCCCTTAAGCTGGCGCGCAGATTAAATACCATAGTTGTTAACTTTAAAAGCAATTCATTGGGAAAGGGCTTCATGGCCGCTTCGCGTTGCTCGGCCGTTAAGGAACAGTGATATTCAGCCATTGTTTCTCCTTTTTGTTTTTTCGTGTCTTTTCTTCAATAAAGCAATCCTCGGATATTTCCTGAAAGGACAAAATAGCTATCCGTGTGTCGCAAAAACAAACATCACTGATTTTTTCTGCTGCCTGACTGATTGGAAAGTAGTCTTTATCAAATGCCAGAAGGATATTGGCGATGCTTGGGTTAAAATGTTCGTTGAACATAGCGTAAGAAACAAACCAGTATTTCATGATTCTTCTCCTTCTCGGTTGGTTAATCCAAAGATTGCCAAATTATTGTTAAAAGAACTCTATTGATTTATGATATTATCATAATAAATAATCAATGTCAATATGCCAGTAGATTTATATAAAATCCAACAAAAAGCCGAACAGCCGCGCAAGCGGAAAAAAGTCAAGAAAGTACCGGGGTTTGCCGCACAGCAACAAGCCTTAGAATTAAGCAAATATTATGTTAGAACAAGCCAGAAAAAATCTCGACAAAAGGTTTAAAGAAAATGAATCATTAGCCAATCACACCACTTTGCGGATCGGCGGACCGGCTAAATTTTTTGCACTTGCAAAAAATACTGAGGAAATTTTAGGGTTGATGCAAGAAGCGGAGATGGCAAGAATAAATTATGCTATTATGGGTGGCGGCAGTAATATTTTGGCCAGTGATGCCGGTTTTGATGGTCTGGTGATAAAAATAAACGGCGGTGAAATAAAAATCAGCGAAGATCAAATAATTATGGATGCCGGTGTGCCCTTGGCCTTGGCGCTTGCTGAATCACTCAAGGCCGGATTAACCGGTTTAGAGTGGGCGACAGGCATTCCCGGAACTGTCGGCGGAGCTATCTGCGGTAATGCCGGAGCCTATGGCGGAGAAATGGCGCAAAACGTGGCTACAGTAAAAGTTCTAAGAGAAAAAGCGATAATAGAATTGAGCAATGGTGATTGCGATTTTAGTTATCGCGCGAGCCGGTTTAAAAATGATGGCAACAAAGATATTATTTTGTCCGCCACTCTGAAATTGAAAGTTGCCGTAACTGATGAAATCGCCGTGGCTAAAGAAAAAATATCAAAGATAATGGCGGAGCGTAGCGTTAAATTCAGCGAAGGGCCGTCGGCCGGCAGTTTTTTCCATAACATCTCGTTGACTCCGGAAGAAACAATTGAACTTAAAAGCCGGCACCCGGAAATCCCCGAACAATTTATCGCTTGGCAAAAGATTCCCGTTGCCTGGCTGATCGATGAATGCGGTTTGCGCGGCCGGCAGATTGGCGGCGCCAAAGTCAGTGATCAACACGCCGGAATAATCATTAATGCCGGTGGCGCGACAGCCAGCGATGTGATAATGTTAGCATCAGTAATCAAGCAAAAAGTCAGAAGCAAGTTCAGTTTGCAATTAATGGAGGAAGTCCAATATTTGGGATTTTAATTTTTAATAATTAATTGTTAATATAATTTATGAACATCTCAATCAAAGGAACAAAAATTGAACTCACGCCGGGCATTGAAGCGGCGGTTAATGAGAAAATCGGCGGACTGTCTAAATATTTTGACAATATCATCGGTTGCGAGGTGGAAGTGGGCAAAACTACCGAACATCACCATAAGGGCGATATTTTTCGGGCCGAGGTTAATTTGGAAGTGCCGAAGAAAGTCATTCGCGCTGAAGCCGAGTCTGACGATTTATACAAATCAATCAATGAAGTCAAAGATAAGATGAAGGTAGAGATTATGAAATATAAGGAAACCCTGCGCGATTAGTTGATTCAGTCGACGCAATCAGCTTTGCCGGCTAGCAACTGGCGCATTGCCAAAAAGAATGAAATGTTGTAAACTAATCCAATCTTGATTTAAACCATAATTTATGTCTTTTTTTACCAGAATATTCGGCGATCCTAATAAAAAAGTATTAGCCGATTTTCAACAAACAATTGATGCCATTAATGCCTTGGAGCCGAAGATCTCGGCTTTATCCGATGAGGATTTAAAGGCTCAGACTACTAAATTGAAAGCTGAACTGGCCAAGGATAAGGCCTTGGATGATATTTTGCCCGAGGCCTTCGCTACTATCCGCGAAGCGGCCAAGCGCGTTATCGGCCAGCGGCATTTTGACGTTCAATTAATGGGCGGTATCGCCTTGCATCAGGGACATATTGCGGAAATGCGGACTGGTGAAGGCAAGACTTTGACTGCCACTGCGCCGATGTATTTGAACGCTTTGGCCGGACGGGGCGCGCATCTGGTTACTGTCAATGATTATTTGGCGCGCATTCATGCTGATTGGATGGGGCAGATTTATGATTTTTTGGGGCTCTCGGTCAGTTGTATCCAACAGCAGAATACTTCTTATAAATTTGATAAACAGCATCAGCGCCAAGAAGGCGACCCGGTTTTGGATGTGCAGAATCTGGTTCCTTGCACCCGTCGTGAAGCTTATGCTTGCGATATCTTATACGGCACCAATAATGAGTTCGGTTTTGATTACTTGCGCGATAACATGGTAACGCGGGCGGAGGACATGGTTCAGCGTGATCTATTCTACGCCATTGTAGATGAGGTGGATTCGATCTTAATCGACGAAGCTCGAACGCCGTTGATTATTTCGGCGCCGGATATGGAATCAACAGACAAGTATTTTCAATTTTCGCAAATTGTTAAGACTCTGGCGGATAAGGATGATTATACTATTGATGAGAAACAGCGCGCCGCCACCTTGACTGAAGCGGGCATTGCTAAGGTAGAAAAATCTTTGGGCGTAGAAAATATTTATACTGATCGTGGCATTGCCGACGTGCATCACATTGAGCAAGCGTTAAAAGCCCAGGCCTTGTTTAAACGCGATAAGGATTATGTGGTTAAGGACGGCGAAATTATTATTATTGACGAGTTCACTGGCCGTATGATGTTTGGCCGCCGCTACAGCGAAGGCTTGCACCAGGCCATTGAAGCCAAGGAAGGCGTTAAAGTCCAAAAGGAAAGCGTCACTTTGGCTACTATTTCTTTTCAGAATTATTTCCGTTTATATACTAAATTGTCCGGTATGACCGGTACGGCCGCTACGGAAGCCGAGGAGTTTTCTAAGATTTATAATTTAGAAGTTACAACCATTCCGACTAACCGTCCGATGGTCAGGAAGGATTTGAATGATCGTATTTATAAAAATGAGCAAGGCAAATACAACGCTTTGATTGAAGAAGTCAGGGTCAGATACAAAAACGGCCAGCCGGTTTTAATCGGTACGGTTTCCATTGAGAAGAATGAGCTGTTGTCCGAGTTGTTTGATCGCGCCGACATTCCGTGCCAAATCCTAAACGCCAAACATCATGAAAAGGAGGCGCATATTATCGCACAAGCCGGTCGGGCCGGTGCTGTGACTATTGCCACTAACATGGCCGGCCGAGGCGTGGATATTATTTTGGGCGGTTATCCTTTTAACCAAGAAGAGTATGAAAAAGTAGTTGCCGCCGGTGGTTTGTGCGTGATCGGCACGGAGCGCCATGAATCCCGCCGCATTGACAACCAGTTACGCGGCCGCGCCGGACGCCAAGGCGACCCCGGTTCCTCGCTGTTTTTCATTTCTATGGACGATGATTTGATGCGCATCTTCGGTTCGGAGCGAATGAAAAAAATGATGACGACTTTGGGTGTGCCGGATGATATGCCGATTGAAAACGGCATGATCAGCAAATCCATTGAACAGGCACAGAAAAAAGTGGAAACGCATAATTTTGACATTCGCAAACATTTAGTGGAATATGACGATGTCATGAACAAACAACGCGAAACTATTTATCGCAAACGCCGGCAGATTTTGGCCGGGGAGGGTACCAAGGAGTCGGCTCTTAGTGCCATTGAGAGGGAAATTGATGCAATTGTGGCGTTGGCTACCCAGGATAATGACGAAAGCCAATGGAAGTTAGAAGAAATTTATGAAGCAGTCAGCTTGATCTTCCGCGTTAAATCGGAGGCGCGTAAAAATTTGGAAGAATTACGGCGGGAAGCGGGGGATAATCAAGAAGACCAGATGTCCCGCGAGATGATTTCCGGTTATTTGAAAAAGTTGGCCGTGGAAGAATATAACGAATTGGAAGCTAAGATCAATATGTTACCGGTGGATGAGGGGCAGTTGCCGGCCATGCGCCAAGTGGAGCGCGGCATGTTTTTGCGCGTTATTGATACTTTATGGATTGAGCATTTGGATACGATGCAATATCTGCGCACCGGCATTGGTTTGCGCGGCTACGGCCAGCGCGATCCCTTAGTGGAATACAAAAAGGAATCCCTGCGTATGTTTAAGGAGTTGATGGCGATGATTGACCACCAGTTGGCTTATAGTATTTATAAAATCGGTTTTGTGTCGCCGGAGGAGATGAATCAAACGGAGAGTCGGCCCAAGAGTGTCCAGCTTAAGGGCGCCAGTGATCAATCGTCCTTGAAGTCACCGATGGAAAATGATTCCGGATTAGCAGAACGTCAAGCTGATAAAATCTTAAAAGACAGCGCCCATTATAATGGCGAGAAAGTCGGCCGTAACGATTCCTGCCCTTGCGGGGCGACTTATCCGGATGGCAAGCCGAAAAAGTATAAGGACTGCCATGGGAAATAAATAATCGTTTATTATTAATCATAATAATATGCCAGAAATATATGGCATCAATTTTGATGGCGAGGTTACGCCGTTAATGGTTAGAGACGCGATGATTCGGTGTTTTTACGACGCCCATTGCGCTGATACGGGCTTAGAGGGGGACCAGGAAAGTAATCGGGTGTATTGTCGGGATACCGTAGTCAAAGCCTTTCATGATGCAGGTGAGGATTTTGATCATCCTACTAAAACCGGAATCATTAAAGCGATGTCTCAGCTTCGGGAGTTTTCCAAAAATTTCCGCGATCCGTCAATAATTGAAAAGCATGCGGCGCAGATTTCTCAATTAGTGGAGCGCATAAAGTAATAATCAAAATTGGCTGGTTAGTGGTTAGAAATTTAAATTATTATGGAAAATGAAAACCGCCACGGTGTAAAACCGGGCGGTTGTTTGTTTGTACGTTTATATTACCATGTTCACGAGTCTCGCCAACCAAACACCGCCAGTCCCGATAATAGCAGTGGTAACACAGGAAATAGCACCATCCAGATTGAATTATGCTGGATATAAAGTGCTGTTAACCCATGGTGTGAAGTAATAAAATTATACCACTTCCATTGGCCTACTATGTCATAGAGCCAAGGATTACACCAGATGTCCAATTTCATGACAGTAAACAATAAGGCCATTAACGCGATCCACGCACCCATCCAAATCTTAATCCGGTTTTTCATTGTTATTCTCCTTCGCTCAATCGTTTTCAGATTTAGAGGTAGCGGGAACTGTGGCTATCTCGGTGTCGCAGGACACAAGGTAGATGAAAATCCATAAAGAACCCAGGTATAGCCAACAATTGTAGATTAGTATTGGGTTACCTAAGTAGCTAATTGACAGCATTTCTAATAGAGCCAATGATGGCACCAACAGTAAAAACAGCCCGGCCATTATTCTCAGATAAAACCAGTCGTCGGCTCTTTTCGGAGGATTAGTGTCATCCGATGAAATTTTGTTCAAAGCTATCCGCTCCATCCAATAAATTTCGGCTATTAGCAGAGAAAAAACCACAATAAAAAATGAAGAGTATAGCTTGTAATCACTGGCATCGACAACCAAAAAAATCATCACAGTCGATAGGAACAGTACAACCCTCGCCCAGAAGTAATTATTTTTTCCTGTTAATCGGGTTAGGGCTTTACTGTTACGCTCAAATAATCCCAGTAACCATTGGTCGACTTTAAAGAACATCGCTTTCTCCCTTGTTTATTTTTCACCTAATTTCAGCAAATTCATATCCGTTATCAAATGATTCATATCATTATAGCACACTTTAATTTTTTTGTCAATCCAATATTTTAATATTATCCAATCGCGGTTATTGACATCGTTTAAAGATTTGTTTAAGATGTTATAATTAATAGAACTTTGGAAAAACAATCATGAGAGGAGATATGCCATGATACTTGAGGATTTGAATGGTTTTCTTAATTTTAGACCAATGTTTAATGTTGTGGGTTGTTATTTGGTGCGGCAAGGCCACATTTTGATGTTGAAAAGGCACCCCGATAAACCTCAAGGCGGATTGTGGTGCGTACCCGGCGGCAAAATAAAACATGCGGAAAGTGTCGGGGAAGCGGCAACTCGCGAATTTAAAGAAGAAACCGGTTGTGATTTGCCACAAGACCTGAACTGTCGGATTTTCTGCTCTTTACCCGAGGCTGTTCGCTATCCGGGTTATGACTTTCTTTATTTCATGCTTAAGGTGGAATTACCCTTAAATTACGATTTAAATCAAATCATCCTTAACCCGGCGGAGCATATTGAGTATAGTTGGGTACCGCTTTGGGATATTATGGGGCAACGGCAAGTTTTGCCGTTAGTGCCGGATGAAGAAGAGTGTTTGCGTCGGTTGTTTAAATGGTAACTCGGTTTTGACATTTATAGTCGCGATTCTCGCGACTTTTATTTTTAACTGAAAGATGCTAAACTGACGATATAAAAATAATTTTATGCCTGAACTGCCAGAGGTGCAAACCATTGTCAGCGAACTGAATGAGAAGATAAAATATAAGACGATTAAAAACGTCCAAGTGTTTAAATATAAATCAGTCCGGCCGATGAACAAAAAATTTGTTCAGTCAATTAAGGGCCGGAAAATTTTGGGCGTGGCTCGTCGCGCCAAAATGATTATAATCAATCTCAGCGGCGATAAGCATCTTTTGATTCATCTCAAGATGACCGGGCAGCTGGTTTTTCGCGATCGTCGCGGTAAGGGTTTGTCTGGCGGCCACCCCATTGCTTTCCAGGGTGAATTGCCGACCAAGTTTACCAGAGCGGCGTTTGAATTCGCTGATAAAAGCCATTTATTTTTTAATGATATCCGCCGTTTTGGCTGGATCAAGTTCGCTGATCGGAAATTATACGAAAATGAAACAGCTAAGTATGGTTTAGAACCGCTGTCTAAGGATTTCACTTTCTCAGCCTTTAAGGAAAAATTAAAACGTTATCCCAACCGCAAAATTAAACAGGTATTAATGGATCAGACGCTGATTGCCGGCGTAGGCAATATTTATGCCGATGAAATTTGTTTTGCAGCTCGCGTCTTACCGGCTCGGCCGACTAATAAGCTGACAGAACAAGAAATTAAGGATTTGTTTAAGGCCATACCTCGCATCCTTAAATTATCCATCAGTAAAAAAGGCACTTCCGCCGATACTTATGTCACCACTTCGGGCGCCGAGGGCGGAATGATGAAATACCTGAAAGTTTATGGACGAGCCGGGGAAAAATGCCGGCGTTGCGGCGGAGCGGTACATAAGATCAAGTTAGGCGGCCGTGGCACTCATTTCTGTCCTATTTGCCAAAAATAAAACACACCCGATAAGGATGTGTTGAGATGTGTGCGATGAGTTTTATTCGTGGCGGTGTTCCAGGTAATACATGATATTTTTTAGTATCAATAGAATCTCATCATAGTTTAAATCCATTATTTTCTCTTTGCTTTTTTCTCCGTTTGTGGCAGTAAAGATTCTTTCAGTCTCTTGATCTAGCAGCGCCAGTGGACAGCCGGCAGATTTAAGTCCGCCGTCTATGCGGGCTCTTAGCAATTCCGTTTCTACAGCCTCAATGAAACCTAGTAATTCCTCGCATTGAATGAGTCGCTTTTGATCCGAATAAAATTTTTCTTTGGTTTGCTCGTGTTCTTTTATGCGGCGCTCTTTAGCCTGTCGCCTTCTTTTTTCTTCTGCCGCAACTTTTTCCGGATTAGCCCCTTCATCCGACGAACCGTCAGTGAATATATTCCCGATCAATCCAGCTTCAATATAGGTAGGCAGTAAATCTGTTTTGTGATTAGAGATGAGAGAATGCAGTAATAGTTTGATCGCCCGATAGATCATGGTGCTTAGCGTGGCGTTTCTATTGATATACGTGGTTAGGCCCATAGCATCATTATCAAGAGTGATCATTAACCTATGTTCAGGCAACTCCGGAGGTGTTGGCACAACCTTGTTGTCCGGCGATTGTTTCGGCTCAGTGCAATGTTCCCGGCTCATTTTCAGGGCTCCTTCCTGTTTTAGGCGAATTCTTAGCAGGTGAATCTTAGCCTGCCTTTTTTTTCGTCTTTTGCTACTCGGCGCAACATCTTTTTTCGGTTTTTTCTGATTTTTTTGGCGCAGGCCTTGCAAACGGCGAAATGTTTGTCTTTCTCGGTAATGGATTTTTTACAAAGCCGGCAATAGCAGAATAGATGTACTGCCAACCTGCCTTTCTTTTTTTTGCTTATTAATTCACAGCAAGTGCCGCAAAGGCCCAATTCGCGATCAGTAATCACTTGGTGCATGCCGCATAAAGCACATTCTCTGACTAAGGCCATGACTTGTCCTCCTTATGGTTTTTCGGTTTTAAAGTCCTATTGATTTGCTTAGCTTATATTAATATGATACCTTAATAATGTCAAGACCGCGGGGTAGAATTAAACTGTAGCGAGCAGGGCATAAAGAATTAGCGCCAAAACAACGCCGAAGATCAAACCGACAGCCGCTTCCAGTACAGTATGTCCGATACGTTCGCGTATTAGTACTTCCGGATTTTCCGGAAAAACTTCTTTGGCCAAGATATTAGTTAGAGTGGCGTTTTTGCCGATTTCCCGTCTGAAGCCGACAGCATCGCGCAACACTACGGCCACTAAGATCAGAGCCACGGCAAAGACAGCGGAATCCAATCCCTCACGGAGCGCTACGACTGTGGCCAGAGCGGAAACAAAGGCCGTGTGGGAAGACGGCATACCGCCGTAATCGGCAAACATATGGCGCCAATTGAGATTATGGTTGATGCCGTCAATGCTTAATTTGACGACTTGCGCGATAAGCGCGGCCAGAACCGGAATGATGATTAGTAAGTACATAGAATTGATAATTATTAAATTTTTTATCTTATGAATTATTTATGGGCGATCTTGGCCGGCTTAGTCCAGGGCGTGGCGGAATTTCTGCCTATCTCCAGCTCCGGCCACTTGGTTATTTTGCATGATATTTTGAGGTTTAATCTGCCGGATAATCTTACTTTTGATATCGTGCTCCATCTGGGGACATTCCTGTCGCTTTTGGTATTTTTTTGGCGTGATATCCTCCGTTTGATCCGGGGATTTTTTTCCAGCTTGGCCAAATGGAATTTTCGCGGCGACAGTAACCAGCGTTTAGCCTGGCTGATTATCATCGGTACGATTCCTGCCGTGCTGGTCGGTTATTTTTTTGATGATTTTATTGAACAAGTATTTCATGAAGGCAGATTCGCCGCCCTGATCGTAGCCATTATGCTGATAGTTGTCGCTATCTTGTTTTGGCTGTTGGAGAAATACGCCAAGCGCTTGCGGACAGCCGAATCGCTTAAGTGGTGGGAGTCGTTGGTTATCGGCGCGGGTCAGGCTATCGCTTTGATTCCCGGCACTTCTCGATCCGGCATTACCATCTGCGCCGGTCTGATGCTGAAACTGACTCGGGAACAGGCGGCTAGGTTTTCTTTTTTATTATCTATGCCTGTTGTTCTGGGCGCCGGGGTTAAATCATTATTACAGATTGAATCGCTAACTGTTGCTGAATGGCCTTTGTTGGCTGTCGGTTTTTTGGCCGCCGCCATCAGCGGTTATTTTGCCATTAAGTTTTTGTTGAAATATTTGATTGATCATTCGCTCGGCGTTTTCGCTTGGTATCGAGTGATTTTGGCCGTCTTGATTTTGCTTTGGTTGTTTTTATAATCGTAACCTTTTTTGCTTTGCTTACCTTTACCTTCGGCTGATTTAATTTGGCTGAAGGTTTTTGGATATTTTTTTTGTTGTTCGACGGCGGTTGTAAAAAAGTTAAAAGCAACAGTACGACAATAATGATAATCAGGCAATTGAGCCACCAGCGACAGAAATTTATCGCGACTAAAACTTGTTCAATAGGCCAACCGCGCGATACGGGAAAATAATTGTCCACGCCTGCGGTATCGGGCAGAGCCAGTTCGTTGGCTCCCATTACGCGCGAGCCGAATAATTGGACAACCACGGAAGTGGGTCGGTCTTTGAATTCGCCCTGCAGGCTGGCTACGCCGATTTCCTGGTATTCCCGGCGTTCCAAGTTTTGGCGATGGCCAGCGCTTTTGAGCCAGGCCTCGAACACGTCTTGGCTGTTATTGAAATCAATCGCTAAGTTTTCACCGACGTAGAAGTATTTGTAGTCAACATCCTTAACCCAGTCGGAGAACTTTCTGCCATCCGGCGAGACATGGCCAAAATATTGCTTGGCCAAAATGTCTTTAGCGCGATCAATGGCCGCCTGGGTTAGGCGAGGATTGACGCTCAGGTCATTAAGCCCTAGACTTTGGCGGTAAGTGTTGGTTAATTGGATTATTTCTTCGGTCGCCGCCGGATTCTCCTCGGCTTGGACGGTTTTGCCCAGCTGTATTATTCCGTTCAAAGCCAAACAGCTAACGCCGATGGTAATCGCCGCTCCAAGCAGGATTAATTGTTTTTTGTTCGCCTTCATTTAAGATAATTATACCATAATCGCCGGTTCAAGACGAAGTCCTTGGACTTGGCTGATTATTTCTGCTACAATATCAGATATTATTAATCAGCTATTTACTATGTTAAAGAGAGTAGTTATCGCTTTTTTAATTGTCAGCGCTTTAGCGGTTTTGTGGTTTTTTTATTCTCTTAATCGCCAGAACGGTTTTACCCAAGTTACAACCGTTAATATTGAATCAGGCATTACCGCCGATAAGATTGCTCAAGCGCTTCGGAGCCGGGGATTGATAACTAATGTTTTTATCTTTAAGCTGTATGCCAAACTGACTAAGGCGGATAGTCGCTTGGTGGCCGGTACGCATCAGATTGAAGCGCGCTCCTCAATTAAATCAATTATTCGCCAACTAACCATCAACACCAACATTGACCGCGAGTTAACCATCACTATTATTGAAGGTTGGAAAATTAAAGATATCGCCGTTTATCTTCAAGAGCGGGGGATTGTTGATGAACAGGAATTTGTTTCTGCCGGCACCATAGATAATTGGCGAGATCAATACGCTTTTTTGCAAGATAAGCGTATTAAATCGCTGGAAGGTTTTTTGTTTCCCGATACTTATCGGATTTTCAGCGATGCCCAGGCGGAGGATATCATTAAGAAGCTGTTGGACAATTTTGATCGCAAAGTTACGGCGCAGATGCGTTTTGATGCGCCCAAAGACAATTCCAGTTTTTATGACGCTTTGATTCTGGCATCTATCGTGGAACGCGAAGCGTTGTATGATGATGATCGCCGAGTTATTGCCGCGATTTTTCTTAATCGTTTAAAACAGGGGATTGGTTTGCAATCCGATGCCACTATTAATTATGTCACTGGCAAAAAATCACCCCGTCCGACTTATGCTGACTTGCAAGTCAATAGTCCTTATAATACTTACAAGTATCGCGGTTTGCCGCCCGGCCCGATTTGTAATCCCGGCTTGACTTCCATTAACGCCGTGATTTATTCTCAGCCCAACCAGTATTATTATTTCCTGACCGACAGCGAAGGCCGCGCTCATTTTGGTCGGACTTATGCTGAACATCAGCAGAATATTATTAAGTATTTAGAGAATTAAATAAAGAAGAGTAGGAATTGTCTAAATATAAATCCCGGAGCCAATTACCGGGGTTTATTTTTTATCTATTGACAATTACCATTTTTTTTGATATAATTAAGGCATAAGAATCAGTTATAGTCAAATTTTAGCTAATTTTAGGTAAAAATAAACGATAAAATTTTTGCTAAAATGGAGTAATTAATCAAATTACCCCCATTGACAATAATTGGCGATTAGTTTAATATTCAATATTAATTATCATATGTCCATCTTGGATCAAGTCAGAAAAAACAAGTTTAAAGACGGTTTATCCGCCTTTAACCCGGTCGATGTGATCAACACCTTATTCAATAACCTGTCCGAAAAGGAACGGGACGTTGTTAGAAAGCGTTTTGGCTTAGGTATTGATAAAAAGCATACTCTGGAAGAAATCGGCCAGGTTTACGGCATTACCCGCGAGCGCGTTAGACAGATTGAAAACCTGTCCATCAAAAAGCTCAAGGATTTGCGCGACCTCAAAGATGAGATTCGCGAAGCCGAAGGTGTGATTTCTCAGCTTTTGGAGCAATACGGTGGTGTCATGGAAGAGGCCTTTTTCTTGGAAAACGTCCTTAACTATTTGGACACCCATCAGGAGAGCGAGAATTCCTTGCTGTTTTTGGCCGAACATATTTTTTCCGATCGCATCAATAAAGTCGGTCAAGATAAGGAATTCAATCACTTATGGCGTTTGGGTTCTTCCGATACCGATTTTTTAAAGCGCGTTATCAGCGAAATGGTCGGCATCATTGAAAAGAATGGCGAACCGGTCAGCTTGGTTGAGCTTTTGAAGCATTTCAAGAATTCCAGCTTTTATAACGAAAACAAAGATCAGATTTTGTCTTTGACCACCATGTTGGAGGCCACTGACGAAGACATTGATAAGATTTTGGAAAGCTATTTGCGCGCCTCTCGTAAGATCCAACAGGACATTTTTGATAATTGGGGTTTGATTTCTTGGGGCATTGTTAAGCCTAAGAAAATAAATGATAAGATTTATTTGACTTTAAAGAAAGCCGGTCGTCCCATGCATTTTACTGAAATCGCTTCGGAAATCAATAAGAATGCTTTTGATGGCAAAATTGCTTATGCTCCGACTGTCCATAATGAATTGATCCTTGACCCGAAATATGTTTTAGTCGGCCGCGGCATTTATGCTTTATCCGAATGGGGCTATCGCCCGGGCAATGTGGCTGATGTCATTATTGATATTTTAAAAGAAGACGGTCCTTTGACCAAAGATCAGATTATTGATAAGGTTTTGGAGCGTCGCAATGTCAAGCGTTCCACCGTTTATCTGGCTTTGATGAACCATGATAAGATTAAGCGCAACGACAAAGGCAGATATTTCTTGGTTGATGAAGGCACGGCCGAAGTCATGGCCGATGAAGCTTTGGAAGAGGTAGTTAAAGAAGTAGTCAAAGAAGCAGTCGAAGAAGTGATTAAAGAAGTAGCCGAACAGGAATAAAGATTGCAGTTTCGGAATAATATAATACAATTAAGGCGTGATGGAAAATCCCTTGGATTCCTGATAAGTTATAGCTTGCGAAAGCTTGCTGTGAATTTTCGAGGATGACAAGAGTCGATAAATTCCTAAATAAAAATAAATACCTGCTTAGGGCGGGTATTTATTTTTTATTTTGATTTGGTGCCGCCGGCTGAATTATGTTATAATTAATTTATATCCGATTGCCATAATCGGACAAACAACACATGCAACCGAATATTTACGACAACATCCTATATTCTTTGGCCAACAACAATCTGTGGGAGAGTTTTTTAATTTGGTTTTTGCAGTTTAGTCAAATGGATCCGATGCAAATTGCCTGGTATTTTTTCTGGCACGGCGGCTGGGTGTTTTTTGTTTTGATGTTCATGTGGCGTTCTTATAAGGATATTTTCTTGGAGAATCAGTCCGGCCGGTTCCAGAGCAAGTGGAAATGGCGTTTATTGGCGGTGGATATCCCCAAAAACAATGAACAGACGCCTAAGGCTGTGGAGAACATCTTTTCTGCCTTGGCCGGCGTTTTTGGCTCTTCTAATTTGATTGACAAATATTGGAATGGCAAGGTGACTGAGAGCTTTTCTTTTGAACTCGTGTCTATTGAGGGTCATACCAGGTTTTTTATCCGTACCCCGGCGCATTTTATGGATTTTATTCAAGCCGCGCTTTATTCGCAATACCCGGATGCGGAAATCACTGAAGTTGACGATTACGTCAATTATGACTCAGAAGATATTGATCCTAAAACCGGTCAGGCCGTCCCGTTTTCTAAGTTGCATTTTCCCAATAAATTATACAACATGTGGGGCGCAGAATTCGTTTTAACCAGAAAATATCCTTTTCCCATCAAGACTTATGAGGAGTTTGAGCATCGCTTGAGCCAAGCCTTCTTGGATCCGATGTCTAATTTATTGGAGAATATGAGCCGGATTGGACCGGGCGAACAGACTTGGATCCAGGTTATTGTTCAACCGCAAGGCGCGCCTTATTGGAAAGCGGAAACAGTAAAGAAAGTTTTGACCGAATTGAAAAAAGAAATTTATAAACCGCCGGAGTCTTTTAATCCCGCCGATATCATTAATAAGCCGTTAGGCGGTGCTCTTGATTGGGGTATGGGGCTAGTCGGGCACGCCGTCGGCATGGAAATTGGCGCGTCCGCCGATAAGAAAAAAGAAGAAGATCAATGGAAGATGTTCAAGATGTCGCCCGGCGAGCGTACGGTTTTGGAAATGGTGGAAAAGAAACTCGCTAAGCATCAGTTTAAAGTCAAATACCGCATGGTTTATTTGGCCAAGAAAGAGGTTTTTGCCAAGGGGCGTGGCGTTACTGGTATTACCGGCGCCATCAATCAGTTCAATACCACTAATGCCAACGGTTTTAAGCCCGGTTCCTATACTAAGACCGCCGCTGACTATTTTTTTGTCAATCATCGTATCGCTCAAAAACAAAATCGCATCTTGCGTTGGTTTTGCAAGCGTCATGCCTGGTACGGCGAAAGCAATGTGGATGAAAAAATCACTTACCTTAATCCTGAAGAGTTGGCCACTATTTGGCACTTTCCGGTAATGACGGTCAAAGCGGCGGAAGTTGGCATGATCCAGAGCAAGAAAGCGGCTCCGCCTACGCGTTTGCCGTATGAACAGCGTGTTGGTCCGGCCAAGAAAGAAGAACGGCCGACTTATACCCAGCCTATCATTCCCTCGGCTCCCACCTCTCCGGGTCAAATGTTTACTGCCCCAGTCGCAGCGCCCGCTTATCAGCCTCCGCCGTCTGAAGATCCCAATTATGAGTCGGCGCCGGGCGTGCCTCCGCTTGCTCCGCCTTTACCTGATCTGGCCGTGCCTTATCCGCCGGCCACAGCACCCGCTTATCCGCCGCAACCGCAGTATCCGCCGCAACCGCAGTATCCGCAGCCGGCTTACGCGCCGCCGCCCGATAATCTGGGCCTAGGGACTGTGCCTTCAAGAAAAGGCGCTCCACCCCCTAACTTACCCTTTGTTTAATTCGTATGCCTGGACTAAATGATAATGTAACAATTTTCGGCGAAACCAACTACCGCAATGCGCGCAGGTCGTTTGGCATTAAACGTGATGATCGTCGCCGTCATATGTATGTCATCGGTAAAACCGGCATGGGAAAAACCACCCTGCTGGAGAATCTTATTATTTCCGATATTCTAAACGGCGAGGGTTGTTGCTATATTGACCCGCATGGTGATACGGCAGAGAAGCTGTTGGATTTTATTCCGCCACATCGCATTAATGACGTGATTTATCTTAATCCGGCCGATGCCGAGTTTCCTATCGCCTTTAATGTGCTGGAAGCGGTGGATGAAATCAATAAGAACTTCGTCGCTTCCGGCCTTATATCCGTTTTCAAGAAACTCTGGGCCGACTCTTGGGGCCCGCGTTTGGAATATATTCTGCGCAATACGATTTTGTCATTGTTGGACTACCCCGGTTCTACGCTTTTGGGTATCATGCGCATTCTGGTGGAAAAAGATTATCGCGAAAAAGTCGTAGTCAAAATCAAGGATCCAGTGGTGCGCAGTTTTTGGGTTAATGAGTATTCCAAATGGAATGAAAAAACTTTACAAGAGGTTATTTCGCCTATCCAGAATAAAGTCGGGCAATTTTTGTCTAATTTTTTGATTCGTAACATCGTCGGCCAGGTGACTTCCACCATTGATTTGCGCGAGATCATGGATAACAAGAAAATTTTGATTTTGAATCTGGCCAAAGGCAAGATCGGCGAAGATACCATGAAGCTTTTGGGTTCCATGATCGTGACCAAGTTATACTTGGCGGCCATGAGCCGAGTGGACATATTAGAGAAGGATCGCCCTGATTTTTATCTTTATGTGGACGAATTTCAGAACTTCGCTACGGAAAGTTTTGCTAATATTTTATCCGAAGCCAGAAAATACCGTCTTAATTTGATTGTAGCGCACCAATATATTGAGCAGTTGCCTGAAGAAGTGGCGGCGGCCGTATTCGGCAACGTGGGCACGTTGATTTGTTTTCGCGTCGGCGCGTCTGATGCCGAGAAGCTGGTATTGGAGTTTGCGCCGTTTTTTACTGAAGAGGACTTGGTCAACTTGCCGGCTTTCGCCGTTTATCTTAAATTGATGATTGACGGCGTCTCTTCCGATCCGTTTTCTGCTGCCACTCTGCCACCGCTATTTGAAGAATACCGCACTAACAATAGTGAGAAAGTGACTTATGTTTCCCGCGAGAGATATGCTAACCCGCGTTCTGTGGTGGAAGACAAGATTAATCGTTGGAGCTCCACTGATTTGAGCACCCGCATGGGCGACATTGCCGCTCATGCCGAAAAGGGCGATTTAAGAATGGGTGAAGTTGTGCCGATGAAGGAGCCGGTTGCCGGCCCGACAATTTCCTTGTCGGCTTTGGGCACCGGCACTTTGCCACCAACTCCGCCTCGGCCGATGGTGTGGCCAAGACGTGATGACCGTCCAATCAGACGTGATGACCGTTCTTTTAGCCGTGATGATAGGCAAGATAGTCGTCCGCCGCGACGTGATGATCGTTCTTTTAGCAGGCGCGACGATAGCTCGCCCAGGCGCGACGATCGCAGTGATCGCAGCTTGAGTGACGATGTCAAAACGGCAAGGTCGGAGAGTCGGCAGGAACAGTCTAATGATCGGCGTGTCAGTGAGTCACGAAACGTTTCTGATCGGCCGGAAAGAAGAGATCAGGGAGAGCGCCGTGAATTCGGCAAGTTTGATGCTAAATGCTCTATGTGTGGCAGTATGTTCAAGTTGAATTTCCAACCGGAGAAGGGCCGGCCGGTATATTGCAATGATTGTTTTAAGAAAGTCAAAGATGAACGGCGCAAGCCGGAGCCGGCGCGCGAACCGGCGATTAAGATGTTGGAGCAATTAGTACGCCATAAGGACGATGATGTTCCGCCTTTGAGCCTGTCTTCGTTGGAACCTCGCAAACCTTTGATTCCCCCGCCGGATTTAAGTGGGGGAGCGGATTCGCTTACTGTCGGCGCCGGTTTGCCGGATAATCCGCCGGCCGATGAAGAGGTGGAAGAAATTTACCAAACCAGACAGCAACGTTAACTAATTTTAATCAGTTATGGATTTTAAGTTGTGAATAAATTAATCATCTAATAATAATTGTATGTCAGAGACCATAAAAAACCTGGCCAAGGCGTTCATCGGCGAGTCGCAGGCTAGAAACCGCTATACCATGTATAGCAAAGTCGCCAAAAAGGAAGGGTTTGAGCAGATCGCTGAAATATTTTTGATTACCGCGGATAATGAACGAGAGCATGCCGCCAAACTGTTTGAGGAAATCCAAAATTTGAAAAAGCATTCCCAAGAGGACTTGGAAGCGATTAAAGTTGAGGCCGAGGCGCCGACAACCTATGGTACGACCGCGGAAAACTTGAAAGCCGCCATTGCCGGCGAGAATTGGGAATATGTTACTATGTATCCGGAGTTTGCCGCCAAGGCTGAGGAGGAAGGTTATGATAAAATCGCGACTCGGTTAAAGGCTATCGCCATCGCTGAAGAACATCATGAGGAAAGATACATTAAACTATTGAAACAAGTGGAGGACGGCACTATATTCAAAAAAGGAGAAGAAGTTTGGTGGGTTTGTCGCGAGTGCGGTTATGTGTATTTCGGCAAAGAAGCGCCCAAGGAATGTCCGTCTTGTAACCATGCTCAGGCATTTTATCAATTAAAATGCGAAGAATACTAGAATAAAAATTAATAATTAAGTATCATCATTAATGATTTGCGATTAAAAGAAATAATTGTCAGGTCGACCGAAGCCGACATAATTGCCGGCGGAGTGGAGAAATCGCTTTAATCGGTTGAGAACTAATTAAAATTTATGGCAGTCAAAAATTTAAACGAAGTTTATAAATGTTCGATTTGCGGCAATATTGTAGAAGTCGTTCATGTCGGCGGGGGAGTGTTGGTTTGTTGCGGTCAAGACATGATTCTGCAGGCGGAAAATTCCGTTGATGCCGCCCAGGAGAAACACGTGCCGGTGGTTGAGAAGACTGAAACAGGAGCAAAAGTCAAAATCGGCGTCGTGCCTCATCCCATGGAGGAGACGCATTATATTGAGTGGATTGAGATTATTATTGACGGTCGGATTGATCGCCAGTATTTGAAGCCGGGCGATGCTCCCGAGGCCGAGTTTAATCGTACCGGAACTAATATCACGGCCCGCGCTTATTGCAATTTGCACGGCTTGTGGAAAAATTAATACAAAGCCAATTAAAATGATAAAAAACAGCCGCCTCCCATGTTGGGTGGCGGCTTTATTGCAAACCGATAAAGTGCTATTTAAGAATGACCCCTCGGCCTTGTTCGGCGGCAGGTTCCGATCCGGAAACCGGTTCAGTTTTTTTGCCGATGCGGATATGAAAGATTTGATAAATCAGGCCTTCATTGGTTAGCGGTTCATTCATTAATTCAATCTCCAACAGGCAACCGATGCTCTGGCAAAGTGCCTCCAGTTTCTGATATTGGGGTAATGCCATGACTTGCTCCCAATTAACCGGAAAAACGTTGGCCAACGTCGTTTTTATGTAGCGAGAGATCATCATGATGTTATTTTGTCGTTTGGGAGTGTAGCCTTCTATTTCTTCTCTCACTTGATACAGGAGAAAAGCGAATCGTTCAAGCGTCTGCGTCTGCAGTCTCGCCTTCTCATCTGCTCCACGGTATTCTTCCAAACGATCAATAATGACTTTTTCGATTTCCGTTGGTTGTCCGGGTGATTCTTCTTCGGCCTTGTCAGCTACAATGATTTGGTCAAAAGTTTTGTCATAAACCCGCTCCAACCAAAAGCCCGCACTGTTGCCGGGGAGGTTGATTTCGTAGCCATGATCTAACATGGTTTTAGTGGCTGTTTCTAAGTCAGTTGCTACAACCGCCACCACTTGGCTCAGAGAGCGGAATTCATAGAGTTTGTATTTGCCCGGTGTTTTTTCGGCCATGATTTTTCCTCCTTTTCAATTCCAAGCAATAATGACATTAATGCAACCGTCACTATCCAATCTTGAATCGAAAGTCAGACCATTGTCTTCGCAGAAAGTCTGGAGCATTCGGCCGGCAGTGGGGTTGAATCTTAAACCATAAGCTTCTCTGAGTAAGTTTGAAATTTGCTCATCAACCCTAAGATTGTTGATTTCATCATTTAGAGGTCCATTCAAACTAAGATATACTATGTATTCAGTTCCACCCTCATCAGCTATTGCTTTTAGTATTCTCGGCAATTCTTTGATCAGGGACTTGGCCCAGTCAACAAACGGTTTCTCTCTTAATCGTTGTTTTTCTTTTGCTTCTTTTTCCAGTCGCGAACGACTGGTTGCGGTTTTTTCTCGCAGTAAATCGCCGAGAGGAATCCTTTTCTTATCTTTGGGAGTCTTCATTTCTTTCTCCTTCTTGCCTGTAGGTTTAATATAACGGCGGCAATTATGATTTGTTATATTTTAACTTAGGCTGATTTTTCTTCCCAATGAATGGTAATTGTAATAAGATCGTTTAGTTTCCAATTTGATCTGAAAACTAGATCATTCTGCTCGCAGAAGTTCTCAAGCATCCTGCCGGCGATTGGCCAAAACCATAACGTATAAGCTTCTTCTAAAAAATCAGCGAGTTGTTTGTTTGTCGGCGGTTGTCGCCACTGCTTTTCATGGCCAAACTTTGCGATCTCAATAGATTCGCTGTATTCAGTTCCACCCTCATCAGCTATTGCTTTTAGTATTCTCGGCAATTCTTTGATCAGGGACTTGGCCCAGTCAACAAACGGTTTCTCTCTTAATCGTTGTTTTTCTTTTGCTTCTTTTTCCAGTCGCGAACGACTGGTTGCGGTTTTTTCTCGCAGTAAATCGCCGAGAGGAATCCTTTTCTTATCTTTGGGAGTCTTCATTTCTTTCTCCTTCTTGCCCGTAGGCGGGTTTCGTTTATACTTTCCTGTTCAGTTGTAAGGAACTTCAATGTCGAATATTATCATTTTTGGCTATCCTTGTCAATATTGCTTAAATAGGCGTATTTATTGTATGATTCATAGCGTATATACGGCAAATAACCTGCCGTACATTATTAATCAGCTATTCATTTAAACCCTTCTCATGCCTTCACCCGAGATAGAACAAATTAAAGCCAAAATAGACGTCGCTGAACTTCTTGGTGAATATTTGAAGTTGGTGCCGGCCGGAGCGGGAGCCTACAAGGCGCTCTGCCCGTTTCATAATGAGAAGACGCCGTCGCTAATGGTCTCGCCGGCTCGCGGCAGCTGGCATTGTTTCGGTTGCGGTGCGGGCGGTGATGTTTTTGAGTTTTTGATGAAGATGGAAAATATTGATTTTCCTGAGGCGTTAAGAATTTTGGCGCAGAAAGCCGGCGTTACTTTGTCGCGCCATCGGCCGGAAGTCGCCAGCAGGAAGAATAATCTGTATGACGTATGCGAGCTGGCCACTCGGTATTGGCAAAAAGTCCTGCAAGAATCTCCGCGGGCGCAAGTGGCGCGAGACTATTTGGCCGGCCGGGGCGTTAGCGAAGAGGCACAGGAAGATTTTAAGATCGGCTACGCTATTGACGACTGGAGCAACCTGTTTGATTTTTTGAGAAAAAAAGGCTTCGCTGAGCAGGAAATATTTTCTGCCGGCTTTACCGTCAGGAAGGATCGGGGGAGCGGGTATTATGATCGTTTTCGGAATCGCGTCATGTTTCCCATTATTGACCATAACGGCCGAGTCTGTGGATTTACCGGCCGGACATTATCCAAAGACGAACCGGCCAAATACGTTAATACGCCTCAGACCGATATCTACAACAAAAGTGCTATCGTCTTTGCTTTGTATCAGGCTAAAAACGAAATCAGAAAACAAGATTACGCCGTAGTGGTGGAGGGCCAAATGGATGCGGTCAGCTGTCATCAGTATGGTTTCAAAAACACCGTCGCTTCTTCGGGCACAGCCTTGACCAAAGAGCAATTGCAATTGCTTAAGCGCTATACCAATAATATTTATTTTGCTTTGGACGCCGATTCGGCCGGCCAGAAAGCCACTGGTCGCGGCGAAGAGTTGATTAGGGATATGGAAAAAGAAGACAGAGTGATTAATTCTTTTGATCGTTTTGGCCGGCTGTCGCAGTTTATTGATCCGGCGCTGAATTATAATTCAAAAGTCATTACCATTCCCTATGGCAAAGATCCTGACGAGTGCTTGAAGAGCAATCCGGCCGATTGGGCTGAAGCGATCAAAGAGGCACAATCGGCAATGGAATATTTTTGGCAATCAGTTATTAAGAACAAAGACTTGAACGACTTGGCAGTAAAAAAACATATAGCTTCTTTTCTTGGTGAAAAGATAGCCAAGATTGATGATCCGGTTGAAAACGGCTATTGGACCCACGAGATCGGCAGTCGCCTTAATATCCGAGAGGATGATTTCAGGGATCGCGTTTCCCAGATCAAAGCCGCTCAAAAAGCCCCGTCCAAGGCCATCGTCAGGCCCCAGGATGCCGCCAGACAGACCGCGCCTCAGAATACGACAAATGACCGGGATTTATTGATATTCATGAGGGTTTTGGCGTTAATTTGGATGTTTCCTGATTTTTTGGCTAAATTAGGTGATTATCTTGATCCGGAGGTTTGGATTGATCCCGTAGCCGAAGATCTTTACAAAAAAATTATTTTATTTTATACTGTAAATAACGAACTGTTTTCCATCAGCGCCGCTCAGCGGGAGGAACAAACCATATTTGACCTGTTTTATGACTGGGTCAAAACCCAAGCCGTTAGCGAGTCCGCGCTTAAAACACTCGAACAATCGTATCTTTTGGCGCAGAAGGACTTTGCCAGCCTGGATGCCAAGGAAGCGAAAAATGAGCTTGATACCCTTATCAGGTTGCTTAAAAGCAACTATCTTAATGTCATGATCTCCCGCCTCAAATTGAAATTGGATGAGGCGGAGAAGACCGGCGACGCCGCGTCAGCCGAAAATGTTTATTTGGAGTTGTCCGAACTGATTAAAAGGAAATCAGCGGTTTAGCTTTTATTTCAGAATAATCAGCAGTCAGCGGAAAAGACTCACCAATTAGAATAAAGTCAAAAGTAAAGTCAAAACATTATCATGTCAAAAATGAAAAAGAAAAAGCCGGCCAAGAAGCCGGCCAAAATCAAAACCAAAAAGAAACCAGCGCATCATCCGGCTAAAGCGCATAAGCCGGCCAAGGCCAAGAAATCGCCCAAGACTAAAGCCCGAACCAGGGAGTCGGTGCATCAGATAGTCATGCCCAATCCTTTGGAGATTGAAGCGGTAATGAAGAAGGGCCGGATCCGCGGTTTTGTGACTGAACAGGAATTAGCCTTGCTTTACCCGGAGATCGAGGAATACGTTGACCAGTATGAAAACATACTGGATGATTTGGACTATACCAACATCACCGTTGTAGAAGCGACGGCGCTTCTGGGCAAACCGCCGACCGGCGTACCGCCTCCGCCACTGACCGTCAAAGAAAAGAAAGCCGCCAAGATTACCTTGGGGGAGAATATTGATTTGGGCGATATCTCCGCCGATTCCATTCAGATGTATCTGCGCGAAATCGGCAAAGTGCCTTTGTTGCACACCGAGGAAGAAATTTCTTTGGCTAAACGGATTGAGCGGGGCGAGGTGGAAGCCAAACAAAAATTAATCAAGGCCAACTTGCGCTTGGTTGTTTCCATCGCCAAAAAATTCACCGGCAAGAATCTGTCGCTATTGGATTTGATTCAGGAAGGCAATATCGGGTTATTCCGCGCCGTGGAAAAATTTGATTATCACAAGGGCTATAAATTCTCCACCTATGCCACTTGGTGGATTCGCCAGGCTATCACCCGTTCGCTCGCCGATCAGTCGCGCACTATCCGCATTCCCGTGCACATGGTAGAGAACATCAATCGCTTCCAACAAGTGGAACGGCGGTTGGTGCAGGATTTGGGACGCGAACCCATGCCCGAGGAGATTGCCGCGGAAATGGGCGAGGAGTTGGAAAAGGTTTTGCATATCCTGAAAATTTCGCAAGAGACGATTTCGCTGGGCACACCTGTGGGCGATGATAGCGAAGATTCGGTGCTGGAGGATTTTATTGAAGACCAGAAGACGCTGACGCCGGATCGCGCCGCCGCTTTGCGTATCTTGAGCGATTATGTCCGGCAGGTGATCAGCGAGTTGACGCCGCGCGAACAGAAAGTGTTGGAAATGCGTTTTGGGTTGCGCGACGGCGTGGCGCATACGCTGGAAGAGGTGGGCAAGGAGTTTGATGTTACCCGCGAACGCATCCGCCAGATTGAAGCCAAGGCGCTGGAGAAGATTGAAAAGATCCAAGGCATAGAAAAACTCAGGGATTACTAAAATAAAACGGCCGTCTGCGTAAGACGGTCGTTGTCGTTTAAGGTTCTTAGATTCCTTTGGTTTGTGCCCGGTTGTCGAACTGTATAGCCAGGCTCATCAACTCTTTCAGCTTTTCAATGAATCCGGCTGGTACTGAACCGGTGGTAAGTGCGCCGGACAAGTAGCCGATCTTGGTGCCGTCAAGAATCTTGGCAATACTCATTCCTCGGGTTTGCAGTCGGCCATGTTGGCTTAGCGGTTGTGACATGACATCGCTGACGAATTCTTGGGGCGGTTGCCAATGGTGATCGACGATATAGTGCAGGATCATGTCGGGCATGACCCAACGGCGGCCATTGGCGAAGGTCAGATTGACTTCGCCGGATGATAGGTAGGGGAAATGATTTTTTTGTTTATCACTGGTGCGGCAGTACTCGCAGATGTGGAAACCCATGGTCTTGCCTCCTTAGCTAAACGGTTTGTTTTACAGAACTACAAATCAATATTTAATTATAACGCATCTCTCAGGGTTTGTCAATAGTCGGCGTTAAACCACCCTAGACGGGTTTTTCCACAGGCTGAATAATCTTGACAGCCACCTGTTTTTTTGCTAATATTATTAACACTGTTACCTTAAAACGAGTTCTAAGCTCAGCGGTAGCTCAATGGTAGAGCAATTGACTGTTAATCAATAGGTTACTGGTTCGAATCCAGTCCGCTGAGCTTTGGACTTGTTTTCCAAGCGACCGACATTCGTCATGAATGCCGGTCGTTTTGGTTCTAGACCGATTGGGGGGTCAGATTTACTTTTAAGTTGGAAAATGCTAAAATAGTGGCATAATTTGATATATAATTCATGAATATTTTAATTATTGGATCTGGCGGACGCGAACATGCTCTCTGCTGGAAATTAAAGCAATCCCCAAGGATTAATAAAATATTTGTAACTCCCGGCAATGCGGGAACTTCTGTGATCGGTGAAAATGTTTTGCTAGATATTCATGATCATCAGCCAATTATAGATTTTTCAAAACAAAATAGCATTGGCTTGGTTGTGGTTGGGCCGGATGATGTCTTGGCATCAGGCATGGTTAATTCTCTTCAAGAAGCGAATATTAGGGTTTTCGGTCCGACTAAAGAGGCATCAGAGATTGAATGGTCAAAGTCATTTGCCAAAGATTTAATGAAACGTCTGAATATACCAACGGCCGACTCTGCTGAATTTACGGAGATAAATTCGGCAAAAGAATATGTTAAAAATCATGCCTATCCGCTGGTAGTAAAGGCAAGCGGACTTGCGCTCGGTAAGGGTGTAATAATTGTCCATGATCAAGAGCAGGCGATTACCGCCCTTGAAGACATAATGCTGAGGAAAGTTTTTGGCCAAGCCGGAGATACGGTTATTATTGAAGAGTATCTTCAAGGCGAGGAAATTTCAGTTCATGCTTTTTGCGACGGAGAAATATGTGCTATGTTTCCGGCGGCGCAGGATCATAAAAGGATATTTGATAATGACCAGGGTCCAAATACCGGTGGTATGGGCACTGTAACGCCAGTTCCCTCGGTATCAATGGATATTTTGAAAGAGATAGAACAGAAAGCGGTTCTACCCGTTCTTAGGGAATTAAAAGTCATAGGTCGGGAATTCAGGGGTGTTTTGTTTCCGGGTATAATGCTGACAAAAAACGGTTTTAAGGTATTGGAATTTAATGCTCGCTTTGGTGATCCAGAAACCCAATCGTATGTACGGATGCTAAAAACAGATTTACTTGAAATTTTATTGGCTTGCGCAGACGGAAAACTTAATGAACAAATAGTAGAATGGGAAGAGAATATGTCGGCATGCTGTGTGGTTCTGGCTTCAGGCGGTTATCCCGGTGAATATCAAAAAGGATTGCCAGTAACTGGAATTATAGAAGCGGAGA
Source organism: Patescibacteria group bacterium (assembly GCA_041650895.1). NCBI lineage: Bacteria > Patescibacteria group bacterium. The sequence continues at coordinate 85,525 of JBAZKF010000002.1, forward strand.
GCATGAAAGATATTGTGATTTTTCATGCCGGGACTAAATTTTTAGACGACAATCTGGTTACTAATGGTGGAAGGGTTTTGGGTATAACTGCAACCAGTAATACGCTGCCCGAAGCATTACAGAAAGCTTACATGGCTGTTGATAGGGTTAATTTTGATGGTAAACAGTATCGAAAAGATATTGCTTGATAGACTTAATATGAATTATAATATATGAATTGTATAATCATTCACGGCTGCCCGTCGGATGCGGAAAAAGCCATGAACCCGGAAACCAGAACTTACGACAAGCACTGGCAGCCTTGGGTTAAACAAAAACTGATAGAGCGCGGCATACCGACGGAAACGCCACTAATGCCCGAACCTTGGAAACCCGATTACGAAGAATTCAAAGAGGAGTTTGAAAAGAACCGCATAGACGAGAATACGATATTAATCGGCCATAGCTGTGGTTGTTCTTTTCTGGTACGTTGGCTTGGTGATACTAAAAGAAAAATCAGCCAACTAATTTTGGTAGCTCCTTGGAAAATCGCCGAAGGCGATGATGTTGCCCGGCATGATTTTTATGATTTTCCGATTGACGAGACGATAAAGGATCGGGTTAATAAAATAGTGATGTTCACGGCAGATGATGAGGAAGAGGATGGCAAGAAAGGCTTGGCTATGTTTCATGCCGTTTTAGGCGGGGAAGTGATTGAACTTCTGGGCCGAGGCCATTATACGTTTGGCGATATGAAAACTGTGGAGTTTCCTGAATTACTAAAGGTAATTGAATAATATGAAAAACGCAATAATTTTACATGGCACGGGAGACTCACCTGATTTGTATTGGTTCCCATGGCTAAAGGAAAATTTAGAGAAAAGGGGATATGAGGTTTGGTTGCCCGAACTTCCTAATGCTGGATTACCTAATCGTCAAGAATGGGTTCCGTTCATATTGGAAAATGGGAAAATATCTAATGAGACCATAATGATCGGGCACTCTGCTGGAGCTCAGATTATTTTGAGTGTTCTAGAGAAATTGGAAAAGCCAATTAAGCAAGCTATTTTGGTTTCAGGTTATGCAAAGGCTCTGAGGCAGACGGCAGGGAGCGAAAAAAATGTCGATGACTATGATTGGGAGAAGATAAACGGCAAAGCTGAAGAATTCATTTTTATCAATTCGGACAATGATCCATGGACTTGCGATGATAGACAGGGCAGGATTATGTTTGATAATCTCGGGGGCAAGCAAATAATTTTGCACGAGGGCCATATGGGGTCTGGTTATTTTAACCAGCCTTACAAAGAATTTCCGTTTTTGTTAAGGTTAATTGACTAAATCCATGTACGTAGCATGCTACGTAACAAATAATTTTAAGGCCGTCGCCATTGCGGCATTAGCCGCAACACGAAAAATCGGCGCCGGCCAGCAAAATTTTTGGTTTTGGCGGAAAAATAAAATCAGAGCCGGGGCGGGCGGGCAAAAATTCCTCCCCCCCCAAATCCTCCAGTCATTTTTTGCCCGCATCCGCCCCGGCTTCAAAATTCAGCGTTCGGAAATTTTTGGAAAAAATTTCGTATTTTTTTAAGGAGGGAGAGCTTATAACTCGTTTCAGGTATGGTAAACAAGCCCGAACCCTCCGTTCGGGTTTTGTTTTTAGATAAGTTGGCATTTTTAATTTATATCGAAAAATGGTAAAATATGAACAATATGCTTGATGGCCTACTAAAATTAATTTATTACCTTGGTAGAATGACTGGCCGGTATACTAATTTTATTGCTGACTACCCGGATAACAAACCGCCCACCTTTAGATACCCGCACTTAAAATCAGTCGGCAATTATTTTAATTACAATTCATCAATAGATTGCTTCACGCTTAAGGATAAAGCTGACTCCCGATTGGTCGCCAATAAGATAATGGCTAACGAAATAACCCTATACGAGCTGGTAAATACCAAGGCAAAAAGAATCCACCTCAATGATTTTTTGGGTTATAAGACATCGGGCATGGAAAAACTCTCGGCTTTATTGAGCGTGACTGGCGATTATTATAAGAATAAATGGCTGTTGTCATCGGGTAAAAACAGTTTTGGATTGGATTTTGACTTGGCGCCCATTAGTCGCAAGGATTTCATGATTAGTGACGATTTTCATTCATTAGAGGAATTTCTGGGTAATTTTTCTAAAACCGAGGTTATTTTTGTCAGATTAAAGGGCTTAAAAAGAATATTTCAAATCGGTGTTACTCTCAAAGGCACAAACTTTGTTTTTGTTGACTCTTATTTGTCCACGATGCTTCAGGAGTTATATCATGTTAATTTCCATTTTGCCGAAACAATTAGGGGGTTTAAAAAAGATAACAAAAACATCGTCGAAACTTGGGCTAATGTGCCCTGGCTTTATCTGATGCAGCAGGCCTTCGGTAGGATTGAAAGGCGACTGAGGAAGAATAAAAGCCCTCATGACATTAAGTTTATTGATTATGTTTTCTGGCGCGCTTATCTGGGTCAGGGTTTTCGACTTAAAAGCACCCCTAAACAAAAATTAGCCTATCATGGTATTTATGGTTTGATTGCTCCGACTGCTAATTTGCTTTTCAATTCTCTAAGCAGAGACACACGAGAGAAAAATGATTTGATTATTCGAGCTATTTTTACCGGCGCTGCTCCAACGATTAAGGAACAGCTGAACCGTAGCCTCAAAGGCGATTACTTTGAAAAAATTTACCATAATTTTAATCTATTCAATCGTTTAGGGGTTATAGATGAAATCATTGTTAAGGAAAAATTAGATAGGAATAAGATTTATAAGATTCTATTCAATCCTAAGGAATTGGTGCCTACCTTGCTGGATCATAAGTTAGTTGCCTTGATCTGGCTGAGCGGTAAGATCAATCAGAATAAGAAACTGATTATAAATCTGTTGGAGGATTTTTGCAATGAGCAGCTGATTAATCAGGGCGGCAAAATGACAATCAAGCTTTGGCTTAACTATTTGAATAAAATTAATAAACATTGGGCCGCTGAAGTTGCGACTGAGTACGATAAGAATAAAGAAATAATTAATTCTCTCTGATGAAATTATTACTTTGCTACCCGCCGGTTTCCGATCAATACGAAAAGATAAGGGATTCGGGCTTAGCGCCGCATCTTAGTTTATTGTGTTTGGCGAGCCAGGCCAGATTCAAGTTTAAGGGAATAAAAATAAAAATAATTGATGGGCATCATTTTGATTCGAAAAAAATCAAAGAGCTTATTGACGAGTTCAAGCCGGATTTGGCGGGTTTTAGCGTTGATTTTACCAATTATCAGAGCGCTATCGGCTTAAGCAAATATTGCAAAAGATTCAAAATCAAGGTGCTGCTAGGCAGTAATCATGCTTCGAATCTTTATGAACAGATATTGGCTAATCAGCCATCGGTTGATGCGATCGTCTGCAATGACGGTGAAGACGGGTTAGTTGGCTATATTAACCATCTATTAGGCAAGATGAGTTTGGGCCAAGTGCCTAATCTGGCCTATCGACAGGATGGCAAGGTAGTCAGAAATGCCTTGAAAACATTCGATCTGAAGTTGATGAAGGAGCCAGCCTACGATCTATGCGATATGGAGGAATATTTTAAAAGGCAGCAAAAGGTTTTTGGCAAAAATTTCAGGATGCTGCAGTTCACTAGTCAACGCGGTTGCGTAAATTTTCCGCTTTGTGTCTTTTGCGGCCGTTATCCCGATGGCTATCGCTTGCGGCCGGCCAGGATTGTTGCCCGGGAAGTCCTCAAATACATCAAGAGATATAATCTCAACGAAGTTTGGGATCGCAGCGATAGCTTTATCCAATCCTTGTCTTGGCTGAAAGAATTTCGCGATGAGATTTATTCGCAAAAATATAACCCTTTTAAGGATAAAACCGTAACTTTTAAGACTTATGCCCGAGGCGATCAACTGCTTAAACCGGAAGTAATTGAATTGCTCAAAGATTTAAATTTTCGTATTGTTTTTATCGGTTATGAGGCCGGGGACGATAGGATTTTAAAAAATATCGGCAAGAATAGCAAGGTGGAATCCTACTATCAGGCGACTAAAAATGTTTTGGATGCCGGCATGCAGATTGATGCCAGTTTTATTGTCGGCCTGCCGGGAGAAAATAAAGCAAGCTTGGCCAATCATATCAAATTTGTCAAAAAATTGGTTAAAATGGGACTGCGGAAGATTAGGGTCAATAGATTATTGGTTTTGCCGGGCACGCCGTTATATCGAAAGGTGCTGGAAAAATATCCACAGCTTCGTGATAAAGATATTTATGATATGCAGGAAATCCAGGAAAAGCTTTTCACAACGGATTATTATAATTTGAAAGATTTTGGCGGGAGCGTTAAGAAATTCAAACTGGCTCTTAATGATACAGCCGAAGAAATGACGCATTTGGTCACTGTTGCCGGCGGCGGTGCCGAAGGTTATGGCCATGGGAAAAGCAAGATGATTTTAAGCGGTTCGGAATATGAAAAAAAATGAAGCTGACATCAGCGTCAATCTGAATAATAAGATTGTCCTAAAAAACCCTTTTATCTTGGGTGCTTTTGAGTTGACCGGAGATTTGACTGGACTCGAGATGGCCCATCGGTCTTCAGCTGGAAAGTTCGGCGCGATAGTTATTAAAACAACAACGATTAAAAAACGTAGCGGTTACTCGGAGCCGAAGGTAGCTAATTTCGGTGATGGTTATCTGGTAGCTTCCGGCATGAAAAATCCGGGAATAAAAGCCGTCTGCGGTAATATCAGAATATTCAAAAAATTGCATCCTGAGCAAGTGTTATTTTTAAGTATTGCCCCGATCAATCCCAAGAGCGTCATAAAAGATTTAGTTTATTTAGCGCGAGCCGCCGCCAAGGCGGGAGTGGATGCAGTGGAGCTGAATTTATCCTGCCCGCATAGCGATCAAAAAGAAAAATTTGATACTTGCATTATTGCGCAGAATCCGGCCTTGGTAAGAAGGATTGTTTCCCAATTAAAAGCTCAGCTGGCTGATTTTCCTCGTTTAGCTTTGATACCGAAATTGAGCGGTTGGAATTGTGATTTAACTGCCGTGGCATTAGCGGCTGAGCAGGGCGGAGCTGATGCTGTCGTCATTTCTAATATTTTTCCCGGTACTGGTTTTTTTACTGGGATAAATAAAATCAACAACAATCACCATTATCAGATCGGTCAGCATTTAGTGGGTAATGAAAAGGGCGGATTTACCGGTAAGGCGTTGCATTCTGCGGTGCTACTGATGGTTGAAGATGTCAAAAGGCAAATTAAAATTCCCATTATTGCTACCGGCGGATGCGCTACCGACAGTGATTCAATAATACAAACTTTCTTCGCTGGAGCTTCCGCCATTGAAACAGTTACGCCCTTCTATTTTGAATCAGATCATTACAAAAGTTTTGATAAAAAGATCTCGGGCTATTTGAAAGATTTGTCGGTTTATATGAAAAAAAACGGGCTTAACGATCTTGATAGTTTTTATCATTTGGCGCATAGGAGTTTTTGGCAGGGTTTTAGAATTTGGCGAAAAAAATAAATCAGGGCCGGGGCGAAGGGCAAAAATTCCTCCCCCCCCCAAATCCTCCAGTCATTTTTGCCCTGATTTCCGCCCCGGCTTCAAAAATCGGCATTGGGAAATTTTTGGAAAAAATTTCGTGTTTTCTTAAGGAGGGAGAGCTTTGGACTTGTTTCGCAAGTTTGTTCGCCACCCTCACGGGTGGCGATTTGCGTTTAATAAATAAAAATAATAATATAAAGATATTAATATTTTTATATGCAAATAATTAATAAAGCCGTTATAGGAAGTCGTTCCTGCATAATAGAATACAATGATACTGATGATTTTTCGTCATTACCATATGATTTGTGTACTCAGGTTTATGGTGTTTGTTTTTATGAAGATAAAATTATAGTTGTACATGAAGGTAAAAGAGATATTTGGATGCTGGCGGGTGGAAGTATTGAATCAGGGGAAACATACGAACAGACATTAAGGCGTGAGGTTCAAGAAGAATCAAATATGGAGATTATAACTTGGACTCCTTTGGGTTGGCAAAAAATAGTCTATAATGATAATGGCGAGGCCGTTATTCAATTACGGGCAGTTTGTAGAGTCAAGCCATTAGGTGAATTTATTAAAGACCCGGCCGGTACTGTAGATAAAATGGAATTAATTAACCCTGATGATTACAGGAAATATTTTGATTGGGGTGATATAGGGGAATGGATAATTAATTCAGCTAAACAAAAAGTTAATTTAATATAAAAAATATGCAAAAAATAGCCACCCAAGTATTTATTTATGCGTCAATCGTTTTTGGAATTATTGGAATATTAGTAGTCATAACGGCTTCCGGTCCGGATACGCCGGATTCAAGAATCAGTGAAATTCTTATCAGGCTTATGTTTGCTACGGTTTTTATAATATTGCCTTCATTTGCTTTAAGTGTTGCTGGCAGATATCTAAAAGATTAAGAGTTATTTTTGTTCTGAATTGTTTTTATCTGATTTCATGTAGATCCGGATTGATGCTTTCAAGCCGAATAAGGATAATTATTAATAATAAAAGAGCAGTCGCGATGGCTGCTCTTTAAATAAATACATAAAGTGCGAATTAGAATTACTTATATGCTGATCGGAAGCAATCAAAGGCGTTGACTGCGGCCGTAAGCAAATCCCGCTTCAGGCAAAGCTCGTCACAGAGCATCATTTCGCGATAGCCGATATCATACAGCCAAGCCAGCTCCAAAAAATCGGAGCAAGATGGGACTGGTTCGGCGACTACCGAAAGCATAATGCGGGAACCGACGCAGGCGCCGGGGTCCTTGGCGATGATCAGTTTTAGCGCCGCCATAATTTCATGGGGCCGATCGATTTCAACATACAAATCGCCTCGAGCCGCTATGAGTGACGTCTTGTCGCTTCTTTTGAATTCAGTGGCAACGTATTCCAATCCTTTCTTATCCTCAATTTTCAGCTTGACTTCAGCATCTGGTCCGACTAGTTCTCGGAACTCATCGATATAGCGCTGATTGCTGACATACGAAAGATAATACCTGGTAAAACCCGCCGCTCTGACTTTTTCGATCTTCAGCTTCTCTTCATCCGTGAACATCTCACCCAGAATCCGTAATTGCGGATGTCTGACATGGAGCGATTCTCCGGCTTTGACTAAATACTCTGGACCGCCATTAAAAATTAATCTCCGGCCACCGTCTTCCAGACGGATCAGTTCTGCGCCGTCTGCTCCAGCCTTGAATAGCACTGGTATCGGCGTAGGAACACTGATCGGATGATTGATGACAATATCCAGAAAATGGGGATTGAAGTTGACCTCAGTAATTCTTAACTGACGGCCCTTGATGTCATACCACAGCGGGACGCCAAATAGCGATGATTTGATTTTTTCCAGCTCATGATCCAATTCCGGACAGCTCATCATCGCGCTATTAAGGCGGATGCCGGCAATTCGGTTGTCATTGGCGAACTGATCAAAATGAGGCATGCTCGGCCAAAGCGTTACATGTAAAAATAAATCATCAAGAATTTTCGGGACCACTAGCTGAGGCCTACCTTTCTTAATCCATTTGAACATGGCAAGCCTCCCTTAAAGCAGTTTGCTTCCGGGTTTGACGGCAGTTTTCGAACGACGGCGAGTAACAGATCGTCCGGGAGCAGGCAGCATTTCCTGTGGGTCAGCCGGTTGCGGATCATGGATTGTTTCCAGGGACTTGAAAACAATAGCGATTTTTTTTGGTCCATCATGGTCTTTCAGTTGCCGTTGGGTCACTTCCTCGCGGAAGTAATCAAACTTGCCGGTTTCTTCGCCCAGGATGCCAAAAATGATATCCACAACGCGGTCGGCATTCGGCAGGGTGGTAATATGATCTTCTCCGAGCAAATCAGCCCAGGTCTTGTAGATTTTCTTGTTAGTCGAATCCATTGCATTAGCGTTTCCGCAGTCGCCATAGGGACGCCGGATAAGATAGACTGCCCAATTGTTTTTCAAACTCTCAAAAACGTCTTTGGTCGAAAGCCGGCCTTGGATTTTGATGCCCAACAGATCTTTCGCCTGTTCAGCATTAATGAAAGGGTAGGGCGCTTCATCGCCGATAAAGATCAGAATGCCTTTGCGGATCGTATTCGGCATTTCGGCCAGTCGATCAAAATAGAGGGCGATCAGTTCATATGTTTCCATTACTCCGCTACCGCCATTGCCTTCGATAATCAATTCTTTAAGCGCCTTTTTCATATCCAAGCCCTTGGCCGGCGGTCGGATCTGTACCGGGTAGCTATCGCCATGGGCGTCGCCAGTCGCTCCGAAGCAGATCTCCATATCTTTGCCGAGGTACTCCTGGCCTTCAAGATCCAAGTATCCCAGTTTGGAAAAGAATACTTTCGGATCTTTTCCCATTGAACCGGTAACATCGGAAATGATGGCGAGAGGAATCCGTGACTTAAAAACAACTTTGGGAGCAATCAGATCTTTTTTGCCTTTTCCGGCAGTAACCGCATCCGCATAACTTCTGCCCGCATGGGCATCGTAGGCTTTGCGTGCGCTTTTGAAATCATGGCCTTTCCACGGACCTGGATCGAAATCACTGGATTCTGACATGATTATTCTCCTTTTCGGTTGTAATTTATTAAATTAATCTAAGCCGGGAATTGGTGCAAGATTTGTTGAACTCTTTCCAAAGCATTTCAATCTCACTTCTTTAATCTCATCACATAGATCATTACCGCCCGTGCCCCATTTCGGTCGACTATTTACGTCACGCACAATCAGCCGGCGGATAAAATTACAGAGTTCATCCGGCACATAATTGGGCACTGATCGATGCTTGACGGCTTGGATGTCTCCGCTCAAGGCGTAAATCATGGTCACGCCAAGGCTGTAAAGATCTGATTCCGGAACCAAGACTAACCCCTTCAATTGTTCCGGGGGAGACATAAGCGCAGTATATCCTTTGTTATCAGATCGAGCACCTGGCTTAACCATCGACAGGCCGAAATCAACAATCGAAATCATATGGGTCGGATTTTGGATAATGATATTTTGTGGCTTAATGTCTCCATGGATGACTCCATGGTAATGGATGTATTTGAGAGCGTTAAGAACGCGCTCGGCAATCCAGGCGACATGTTCGGCCGGAATTGGACCGATTTTATTGACGACTTGTTCTAACGTCAGGCCGGGGATATAGCTCATGATAAGTATATATCGTCCGTCATCAAGTTTAATAATGTTTCTGACGGCGGGAATTGAGAAATGGCGTAAATCCCACATAGCGATGGTTTCTTGAAGCAATATCTCATTAAATTCCGGATCGACATTATGACAGTGTTTAAGGCAGACTGGTTGTTTGGTTAAGATGTGCTCGCCCAAATAGGTGGTGCCGAAGCCGCCCTCAGCGATTTCCCTAAGCAATCGATAATCGCCAATAATTTTTCCGGTCAGATTATTCCGCCCCGCATCGTAGGAACGACGCTTAGCGGTATCAGACAGGATTTCATGCGCTTCATTTAGTTGTCTGGCCATTCGTCCGGCGGTGTCTTTCATATCTGGATGATGTTTTTTCATTAGTGCCAGATAAGCGGCGTGAATTACCTCTGGCGAAGCCATTGGGTTCACCTGAAGCAAACTGTAATAATCGGGGATTGGTCCGCTGGGATCTCGCGGCTTTTTAAACATGGCGCGTCTCCTTATCTTGTTGTATCTCACAAAACTTATTGTAGAATGATTAATTTTTCCGTTTTTTCTCGCCTTTTTTAACAATATTGTGTCTAAATTGTCAATGTTCATTTGATAGAATAGCATATCATATTATACAAGTATTGTCGAATTTTATGATTTTTCGAATTTTTATATAGGGAAATGGGTCAATTGATAAACGGGTGTATTTTGGTAATTTATCTCTGTGCTAACTTAGGGGATATTTATTGGTATTGATTTGTTCTGAAATATACTTTTAAAAACTGTCTATAATTATAAATAGGCAGTTTTTTTATTTTTGACAAAAAGTTGTTTAAAATTGTATAATTTAAGCATTATTTTATTTAAAAGTAGTTATGAATTCAAAAGCACTTGTTAGTTCTAAGTTATTTTTGGGCGTAGTGGCAATAGTAGTTATTGCCGGCGCCTATTTTTTTGTGAGCGCTAAATTTAATAATAAGCCAACTTCAACTCTGGGTCAGGTTAGTATTATCTCCTTAAAACAAGGTGGCGTTTATCCGGTTAATACCGCCATTCCAGTTAAGGCAACCTTTCCTAAAATTGGGGATTATAGCAGTTTTCGTTTGTTAGTTGACGGCAAGAAGGTGGAGGAGAAAAAGATTGGCGATGTGGGTGTAAAAGCCAGTACCATAGAATTTTTTTGGCAACCAGACAGTAAGGGCAATCATTCGGTAGAGATTCAGGCGTTAGATAAAAATAATCATAAAATCAGTTCACCAAAAATAAAAATAAAAACGGAATTGGAAACTTCCGCTTCAATCTTTTATTCAACTGATCAGGGAGACACGATTGAATCTATTGCTACCAAACTTAGAATAAACCCCGAAGAAATTATTAGGCTTAATCCAGTCATGGAAAAGAACGGAACTCTTAAGGCTGGGCAAAACTTACAGATGCCAATTAATTTACCTAAGTTTTCCCAAGATAATAAAGAATCAGTTAGTGGTTTGACTGAAACGCAAGCGGGAATAAAAGTTGTGGCTGATAAGATTATTTTCCCCAGAAAAGTTTCGGTGGCTTATTTTTACTATACTTTAGATAAGCAGAACTGGCTGCGTGCTCCGGCTGATAAAAATGTTTTTATTCAAGTTCCTAATGGCGAGATTGATGTTAAGTCACTAGTGGCAATTGCTAATGTGCCGCAAGGCAATAAAATTAGACAAGTTGAGGGCTGGGGTTGGAATAAGGGCGAGTTAGTTAATTTGGGCAAGTTTGATTTTGATGCCGAGCCGATACTGGCCCAGCTATTTGCCTGCAGTCCAGCTGGCGGTTGTAGCGGTGATTTTGGCTGGCAGAGAAAGGAAGTAGATGTCGCCAAAGGTGGTAATAACGAAAAAGTAAAATTCAGTTGGAACGCTTCCAAAGAGACTGATGGGGGACTAGTGCAAATTTCGCAGTTTCCGTTTAGCAGTTCCTCAGTAGCTAATTACAAAAGCCGGGCTGTGCCGAATTATAATTTTTATATTGATTTTCAAAATCCTTTGGCTCAAAGTTATCAGCTGACTTCTATGCAAGTGGAGAGCTCTTTGAAACTAATTGCCCAGAAAAGATACAAGTCAGTCAATACTTTAAAGGATATTTATAATAACTCAGCCCAAGCCAATCCTAATTTATCTTTGGATCATTTGTCTGACCTGCAGTTAGCCACTAGTTCGAACAATAATTTTGTTCAGGCTAATTTAAGTAATATTCCACTGAGTTCCAACACTTATTACACTCGTCTGTTTCCAATAAAGTATGGAGAGATTGCTGGTCCAGCTTCAGAAAGCGTCAAGATAAATCGGATAGAATCACAAGGGACAATTAATCCAGAATTTCATTCTCCAGAGGCGATTTATGATGTGAAAATAAAGAATTTCAAACCTTTGCGTGGTCCGATGCCTGGTATTTGCAATCACGCTATGATTTTGGATACTGATTGGCCGATTTATGATGCTTTTCATCATTTAATACAAACCATTCCGGCCGGTAGTCGGCTTTGTCCCGAGTCATATCAGGGTATAGGCGAACAATCTTGGTATGAATCGTTGTGGAATTTTGTCTCAAGTGGTATCAGTTGGGCGGCCGAATTATATAATTCAATTAAAAGCGCTATTGTTAATGCGGTCGGCGGATTTTTATGTGCCGGTGATGCCGACTGTATGGCTTTTGTGGCGACTGGAATTGATATTGGATTAGTGGCCTTAGGTATTCCGCCGGAGTTGCCGAATTTTGATCAATTAATGAATCAAGGTTTTGATTACTTAGCTTCAGAGATTGCTAGACAAGCCGGTTGTCCTGATGTAGCTTGCAAAGAATTAATTAAAGCGGGACTGCACGAGGCGATTGATTCTTTTAAAAATACTAACCCGTCTTGCGGTGATGAAGAGGCGATGCATAATTTAGGTATTGAACCACTGTGTTTGCCAGCTGGCGTGACTGCTCATCTTGATCCATTAGGGACTTATCGCAATGCTGAAGTGACTATTGAGGTGACCAGAAATAACAAACCGATTACCGATCCGATTGCTTATGGTATGTATAAAAATAAGTACGCTATGCAACTCCATGCTTTGGCTTATAATGATAAAGTTATTGGGCATAAGATTATTAATATTGAACCTTATGGCAAAAGCTTGACCATTACCGAGCCGTTAGAAGGTTTATTGTTTAACTCAGCTTTTGTTTCTATTCCGCCATTGGAAAATCCTGGTGATAAGTATGAGTTACCGATTCAGTTTGTGGCTCAGGAATATTGGGTACCGGGGCATAAGGATTTGATGGGTGGTTGGACGACAGTTGTTTATAAAGATGGTTGGCCACAATACCAATATGACGATTGGTGGTTGCTTTATTATGGAGCAGATTTAACATTAAACGCTTCTATTGTCGCTTGTGATCCATATACTAATTCTGCTTGTGTTTCTAGCCAGCAAACCCAATATCATCAAATACCAAATACCTTAAATCCTTAATTATGAAAATAGCCTTAATTTCAAAAATTATCATTCCTATTGTAGTGGTCGCGACAGTCAGTGGCGTATTTGTTTATGATTTTATTAATTCTAATGATACGCCGGATGCTTGGATTGACGCTCCACTTAACAATAGCACTCTGCCCATGAGTGAACAGACGATTATTTATCATGTCGGTAATCCTAAAGCACTTAAAGAAGTGCAATTAAAAGTTGATGATCAACTGCTAGTTTCTCATAAAGGCTTTAAGACTAGCTTGGATAGTTTTTCTGATATTTGGTTACCCGAGACAGAGGGTGAACATGTCTTAGCTGTTTATGGTAAAAGGGGAAGTAATTGGATTGAATATGCTAGCGCGACCGTAAATATTTTGCTTTTAAAAGATCAAACGATACCTAATGTTCCATCAACTACTCAATCAGAAAAGACTGCGGAAAAATTAATAACCGATAATCAACTTACAGAAGCACCAGCTAATAATGTTGCACCAGGCAATTCTTCTCAACCAGCAGGATCAACATCTCAACCGGGATCAAGCCAAGAGACTCCGCCTGTTGTGGATCAGCCACTAGTCGATACATCAACAATTCGACTGACTCCGCCAGTCTTTAGTAATGTCAGTGCCGACCCCTCAACTTTTTATTATCGCGGAGACGGTTGTGGTAGTAAGCAAATAAAACTTAGCGCTAATATTTTTAGTTCCAGTGTTATTACCGGCGCCAAAGTTTATTTTAGATTAAAGAATAAAGAAACTGGTGCGACAACTGCTTGGAGTTCACTAGCATTATTACATGATGGAAATTGGTTTAAAACACTTAATTCCGAAACGGATATTCCTGGCTTTACTAGTTATCCTAGAGCTTGGTTGGAGTTTTATTTTACAGCGCAGAATGCTGATAAATTGAGTGCTACTAGCCAGCAATACACAACTCTAGCGACATTGTCTATTTGTAATGAGTCTGCAACGACAATTCCTATTAAAACAATTACTCCAATTACTGTTCCGACTTTGAATTTATTAAGGTAGTTTTAAAAAGTTTACTAAGTTATTAAAATAATTTTTATGTTTTTATTAAACGCTTATGTTTAAAAAAATAATTTTTTTATTTTTAATTTTATCTTTTTTTAATTTATTTACTCCAATTGTCAAAGCAGCAACTGAGGCGTCTTATTTTAAAGCTCGGGTAATCAAGATTTTACAAGAGAACAAAAAAGTCAGTGATAATCGGGAGTTTACCCAGCAGAATCTTTTATTGGAAGCCTTAACTGGTGAATTAAAGGGCCAACAAATTGAATATCGGGGAATCTCAGATATTGAGGTGGTGGATGTGGTAGCTTACAAAGCGGGGGAATTAGTCTGGGTCAGCGAAAGTACAGGAGCTAATGATGAAAAAATATTTACCATTACCGATTCAGTCAGAAGCGGAAAATTGTTATGGCTGACCTTGTTTTTCTGTTTGTTAGTGGTAATAATCGGCGGTTTCAAGGGATTCAAATCGCTGTTAAGTTTGCTTTTGAGTTTTATTGTGATTATTAAATTATTGATTCCTAATATTTTGGCTGGCGGCAATCCGGTGTTTTGGGGTGTCGTGGGGGCCTTCCTAATAATGCTTGCCATTATTTATTTGACTGACGGCTTTAACCGCCGATCTCATTTGGCAGTTTTAAGCATCACGATTGTTTTGGTAATTATTTATAGTCTGTCTTTTGTTTTTTCTGATTGGTTAAGGCTGTCCGGCTTGGCCGAGGAAGCTTCTTTTTTAATCGCTTTAGGATTAGGCAATATTGATTTTCGGGGCTTGTTACTGGCCGGTTTTGTAATTGGTGCAGTCGGAGTTCTGGATGATATAGTGGTTGGACAGATTGAATCAGTCCGGCAATTAAAGCTGACCGATAAGACTACGCCCAAATATCAATTATTTACTTCCGCTTATCAAGTCGGCAAAGCTCATTTGGGCGCTATCATTAATACTTTATTTTTGACTTATGCCGGATCTTCTCTTTTACTGCTGATACTTTTTAGCGTGGGGCAGGAGCCTTTCCTAAGTTTTTCCCGAGTTATTGATAACGAGATGATCGCTACTGAAATCGCTCGAACCTTAGTGGGCAGTATCGGTGTGGTATTATCCTTGCCAATTGCCACTGGCCTAGCCGTATTTCTACTGAAAGAAAAATAATCTTTAATTAAGAAACCCCTGTCGAAAACTTTCGACAGGGGTTTGTTTTATAAGTTTCAATTACATTCAAGTCTTCCGAGAGAGTAAGGGGCAGTGAAATATGTTAAATATCTTCTTAAAATAAAAAAACGGTTAAGGGCATCCTTGTCCTTAACCGTTTTGGTACTAATTAATGAGCTATATTACTTTTGACGGTACTTATTTTTGGGATGTGGGCACTTCGCCCTCTCCCGGTTTGCGAGGCGAAAGAGCATCCATAATACTTTCCAACCGCGTGCCTTCGACGAGTTTCTTGACGGCTTCAATGCCACCAAGACCAGTCAGAAGACCGAGCGAACCTCCGGCTTCGGGCAGGTGTTCGGCCAAAGCGGTCGCTAGTTGTTTGTCGCCGAGGGCCTGAAGGGCTTCGACGAGTTTGGGCTGGATAGCTTCGAGTCGAGTCTTATCGGCGTCGGCGGTTTCCTTGGTGATCAGGTTGTCGATTCCAGCCAGCGCCTTTCGGAATTCAACCAGTAAGATGTTCTTTTCTTTGGTACGATCCAACTCGGCTTGCGCCTTAGTATTGGCCTGATTCAGAATCAGCATGGCAACTTTATTGTCGCCATCTTGCCTGGCTTCCTTGCAGGCTTGTTCGTTAATAATCGATGCCAACTTGAGTTCTTGCTCGACGCGCTGGACTTCATTGTCCTGTTGCAATCTGGCCGCAGCCCTTTCCAAGGCCAGCATCAAATTGCGTTTCATTTCGGTTCTACTGATTTCAACTTGTTGTGCGGCCGCTTCATCGGCAATCTTGGCAAGTTCTAATTCTTGTTTAGCCCCGCGTTCCTTTCTGGTTTTGTCTATTTCGGCCTGCTGACGTGCGGCTTCCTCGTTTATCCTAATAATCTCGAGTTCTTTTGCCGCTTCGCGTTGTGCCCTGGCTTTGTCAATCTCATCCTGTTTTACGGCTGCTTCGTCGGCAATCCCGGCGAGTTCCAGCCTTAGATTGGCTTCGAGTCTGTTTTTTTCCGTATTTAAACCCGCTTCCTCTTCGGCGATCAGCGCTTGTTTCCGTTTGGACTGAAGCGCCACGCCTGCTGCCATGTCGTCAAGTTGTTGGCTGACTATGGAGGTGTTGATTTTTAAGAGCTTAGCGGCTACTTCCTTGTCGGGAATATTAATCGCCAGAACTTCAACTTCCAACACCCTCATGTCATTTTCTTTGAACGTCATACCTGGTCGATGTTGGCCTTCGCCCTCGGGTTTCTTGCCGAGAACCGTATCGCGTACGAACTCCGCCACGTCTTTATAGAGATCGTCCAGAGTCACTTGGCGCGCGGCCGCACGTAAACGGCTACGAAGGTGTTCACAGAAGAAGAGTACGTAATCCTGGTGATTGAACCATTTGAGACGTTCTTCCTCGTTGTCACTAACAAATTCCACGCCATAGCAGACCTCTACATTCACGCTGACGAAATCTTCGGTTACAAGCTCTATCGCATCTGTGACGCGGTTGCCACGGATACGCAGAAAGCAGGTTGCTAAAGATTTTTCATCGTTTTTCGGCCGACCCGTAGATAGTTTCAGGACTTCCGGCACTTCTTCAAATTCAAAGAGTTCGGTTTTGGGTCCTACGACGACGCGACGGCTGTTCTTACCCGTAACGAGAATAGCGGTATTGTTGGGAATAGGCACAGACATCGCCCAAGGCGTCTCCACCATCTGGAGGGGATCAACCTTTTTATGTGGTTCGCCTTCGCCGATCACAAGGTTCCACAGCCAGCCGGGAATGCGGCGTTTGATGTGGCGTTGTTTGCGCGGGTCGGGGAGAACCTTCTTTTCACCGCGGATTAACTCCACGTTGCCGGTTTCCACATTGGCAACATAGATTCCGCTTTTTTGGTCTACGCCGATTGATAGTACGTAGACTTCGGAATGATCATTACCCGTGTGCGGTTGACGCGTGACCGGATGGATTACTTGGAATGCCCGTGTGGGCACTACGTAGGCGTCCATTCCGCCCACAAAGACTTCGTCGCCCTTGCGATATGTTTCTTTCTCCAGGCTACAGTCAATCGGCAACATCGCCGCCAGTTCAGTTTTGGAGATCGAAGTTGCGGTCGTGCGGATAAGGATTCCACGGTCGGGTCGAATGTGATAAGCGTCGTAAATGCCGTTTCGCGATTCAGTGGTCATGAATCTGTCGTAAGGACCGGGGAAGGCGCGCCCTGGACCCGGACGGGTGTCGGGGTTGCCTTCTTTGTCGATGATTACACAGAATTCAGTGGGACCAGGTACCAACGCTTCACATACGGCGGTATCTCGCTCTGCCGGAGTGATTGGGCAAAAATCATTTTGTTTCATGCCACACAATTCCATGGCTAAAGATGACATTTCCGACCCATTCAAAATTTGTGTGAGCACCGCGTAGAAGTTTCGTGGCGATGCGCTACGATTTTTGAGTTCTTGGTAGGTGCTGCGGATGCTTTGGTGATGGTCTTGCCAGCCAAGCCCCGAGATTGTCCGCATGACTTGGTCGGGGCGAATATCACCACTTTCTATTTTTTCCTGCAGGATTTGTTCCGCGGATTCGCTCGAGTCGATATCTGTCGCAGTCTGAGGTTTGGGATTGTTGCGCACGACATCAATGCCAGTAGGCGGAATATAGGTCGGAGTCTCGCTACCACGGATGACGATGCGTTGGCCGACAATCAGTTTAGGTAGTTCGGTACTTTCTTTGGTCGCTTCGGGAGTAACCTGTTTCTGTGGTTTTTCCGTCAAATCGTCACCATTCAGTACCGCGTTGCTGTCTTCCGGTTCAGTTTCAGCTGTTTCAAAAACAGCTTTTTTAAGCCCGGCCGATTGTACGGTCAAACCGTAGTACGGGGCTTGTTCATCAACGTCAGGGTTCTCTACTACGGCCACTAAGTATTGGCTGGCCGATAGGGTGTGGACCTTACGCACTTCCACCCGCTGACCCGGCCATACGGGGAAATATCCGGAAGTGACGATGCGCTTGCTTCCGCGTCTGAGGGTCTTCATTTCATTTTTGCCCTTTTGGTAACCACCATTGGGCTTATCAACATCGGCTGAATCCACCGGGTTGTAAATTACGGCGTATTCGTCTTGGTTAATCGTCACAAATTCCTGAATCGCGGAACTCGCTTGGTCAACCGGCATCCATTTGGTGGGGTTGTTTTGGTCCGGAATCAAGAAGATGTCGTCTTCGCTGACATCCAGCGGATCGGGGCCGATCAACATGCGTAGTTGACCGTCTTTTTTACTTGCAAGCCAGAGGTACTGCCCTGCCATTAATGGCATTTTTCGATCGACTTGTGGGGGCATGAATCTGTCTCCTTTCTGTTGAGGTTTCCTTTGTTTTGCTTCAGATATCAACAATGAGTATTCCCGCTATCCGTGTTTTATTTTGCCCTTTTTCTTTATCCCTCCTTTTTTCCTCCTATTCCTTCGTTTTGCCGATTAATTATTTGTAGACTATAGCTGATTGTTAAAGAACGCCAAGCTAAAACTTGGATATCCAATCATATAATAAATTATGAAAAAAGTCAAGGCTTTATTAATTGGCCAGAATCGGCCAGGATAACAGTGTTGAGCAGAAGTCCTTACAAGCGAGATGCCGTCTCTCCCAAAGGAGGTCATTGGTTTTTTATCCTTAAAAGTTGTATAATAATAGTATTACTAACCTTAATCAAAAACTATGAAAATTTTTAAAACTTGGACGTTTAAGTGGTGGGAGGTAAGTTTAATAAAAATTTGCCTTATTTCACTCGGTATTTTATTGGGTTTATACTTCTATGCTTATCTCATCGGCCTGTTGTGGCTTTGGTGGGTATTGTTTGTGATGTTGGCGATTTATTTTATTGCTCGATTCTTTACCGATAAATAAAATATGAACGCCTATAACTGGTATCAACAACTTATCAAGCCGTCATGGTCACCGCCGGCCTGGCTATTCGGTCCGGTTTGGACTTTCCTTTATACCTTAATCGCCGTTTCCTTTGGCTGGGTATTTATTCAATTTTGGCAGAAACGGCTACCATTGATCGTTGCCTTGCCCTTCATCTTGAATTTGGTTTTTAATTTTATTTTTACTCCCATCCAATTCAATTTGCGTAACAATCTTTTAGCCTCGGTTGATATTTTGTTGGTTCTTGGAACTTTGGTTTGGGCGATTATCGCCGTCTATCCCTATGCGCGCTGGGTATCTTATATTCAGATTCCGTATTTGCTCTGGGTGATGATTGCTACTATTCTGCAATTAACTATAACTTATTTAAATCGCTAATATGAAAAAAGTAATCATTTCTCAATTCGTGATTCTTTTAGTTGGTACGGTTTTCGCCTGGGGCAACTTTTCTTATGAGCTGTGGCTCTGGTTACAGAAACGCGCCTGCACGACCGGCTGTTACGCCGCCTCCGGCCCCCTGGTTAATCCTTTTTTTACCCCGTGCTTTTACGGCGCAATCTTTTTTGCCGTCGCCTTTGTCTTGAGTATCGTTTTATTGCGATCGCAACTGAAAAAATAATATTTTTGAATTAATAGGAAAACCCCCGGTTGAAAATTTTTAACCGGGGGTTTAATGTTCATTTTTTTGATTTTATGGGCCTATTGACAAAGATATATATTAGGTGTATAATTATCTGTTAAGTAAGAACTTTAAAATTTAATTAATCAAACTGCAACAACAAACATAGGAGGCATGAGTCATGATGAATTTTGTTAGGATCAGCAGGGATTGGCTTAATCCCGAAAATCGGGAAATTGAAATTGTGGAACGCAAAGGATTGGGTCATCCCGATACCTTGGCTGACGGACTGGCCGAAGCTGTGTCCGTGGCGTATTCCAAATATTGTTTGGATAATTTTGGAGTAGTTTTGCATCATAATGTTGATAAGTTATTTATCGGCGGCGGCTGGTTCAAAAGCGATTTCGGTCGTTGTGAATTTCTGAAGCCTGTCAGGGTGGTGGTTAACGGACGCATGAGCAATACCATGGACGGCCAAACGATTGATTTGGCGGCGATTCAGAGTCAGGCGATCACCGATTACCTTCGGGTGCATTTGCCTAATCTGCTACCGCAACATTTGGAGATCATAAACAGTACGACCCAGCACACCACCAGGCCGTTTTGGTTTTCACCGCGCAATATCGGCGACCTGCCGGAAGCGGCCCAATTAATGGCTGGCGACACGTCGGTTTCTGTGGCTCATTGGCCGATGACGATTTGCGAAAATTTGGCCTACGGATTGGAGCAGTATTTCTGGATGTATTCGCCTGACCGATATTTTGGTTTTCCTGGCATCGGCCAGGACATCAAAGTGATGGTCTGCCGCGATGGCGATGCCATCGATATCACCGTTTGTATGCCTGTCTTAGCCACTGGAGTGTCCAATCGTAGCGAGTATGACGCCATGGTTATGATTATGGAAAAACTGTTAAGCGAACAGGCGCAGTTAATTGCGGCAAATTCTTCGTACAAGATTAATTTGCGCGTTAATCCCGGTCCCGATGGTTATCGTTTGTATATGTTGGGTATCGGCAGTTGTGTGGAATGCGGTGAAGAGGGTTTGGTCGGCCGGGGTAATTCGCCCTTGGGCGTCATTTCCACTTTCCGTCCCTACTCCATGGAAGCGCCGGCAGGCAAGAATCCGGTTTATCATACCGGACGGGTGATGGGTTTTTTGACCCAGCGCCTAGCCAAGGCTGTTTACGACGAACTTGGCATCGGCTGTTCAATCATCTCGTTGGCGAAAAACGGCCAGTCATTAATTCCTCCGGCCCAGTTGATGATTTATGTTGACCGGGATGTGGCGCGTGAAATTATTGAAGATGTCGTCGCCAGAAATTTTCTGCAGGTGGATTACCTGAAAGAGATTCTGGAGACACGAGTCATTATCTGACTCAAGGAGACAAATTATGGATGAATTCTTTCTGGAGTCTTGTTATCATGGAGTTAACTTCCAGAGTAGCAGGCCATTGCAACAGTTATTTCTTAGAGAAAGCTACAACTGCTTTGTGCCACGATTGTTGCTTAAGCAGACTCAACTGATTGATCAGCCGATCCTGCACTACCAGGATGTTGAGACGACTGATTTGGATATTGCTCCTCAGCAATGCCGGATTAATCTGCCTTGGCGTTTGACCCGTAACGGCGAGACCTTGATGTATCTGGCTTATGCGATGATTGAACGACAGCATCAAATCAATCACATGTTGACTGCTCATGCCGCCAGCGTCTGTGGCCCCACTGATCAATCCGGTATCCTATTGTTGGGTAAGGAGGGTAGTGGCAAGTCGCTGACAGCGTTGAAATTGTGCCGCGATTACAGTTATCGGCTTGGCGCCAATGATCTGGCTATTTTATGTTGGCACCGCAGTCAAGTATTTGTCGAAGCGGGTACGGAATTTTTCTTTCTGCGCCAAGAGTCGGTTAGAAGGAATTTACCCGATCTTGCCGCTCAGATACCCTGGCGGGAAACGGCCGATCCTTGGTTGAGTAAGACCAAGATTAAGCCGGAAGACCTGGGTATTGAACGGTTTTTTAAGAGTAATAACCGACCCTATCGGATTACCAAGGTTTATTCGATGCATGTTGATGAAACTAAAACCGAAGTCATGGTCAGTCCGGCGCCGTCTTTGACGACGATGTTATATCTGAATGAGAATTTCTCGCGTTACATCCGCAATACCTGCACGACGTTGCTGGGCGGAAGCAACTATGAGATGCTCGGCTACATCCCGTCGTTTGATCAGCCGGAATTCTATGATTTCCGTCGGCGATTAATCGCTTATTTGGTCAATAGCTTGGAGATCAGGCATATTTCCGGACCGCTTCAGGGCGTAGCCGAGTATATCGCCACTCATTGAACAATGTATCAGCGCTCCGATTTGTTTCGGGGCGCTTTTCTTGTCTTTATTTATCTTTTGTATTACAATGTCAGTAATAATCATATGATTAAAATTGAACCGGAAATATCTTTTAAACTGGAAAAAGCCGTCAAATTCTTAGTTGAAGAATATGGCCGTACCGGCAATAACCCCAAGCCGGTGGTTTTGCATTCTTTGCGAGTGGCGGTTTATTTATTGGAAGCCGGCTGTTCTTATGAGGCAGTGGCCGCGGCGATCCTGCATGACTTGTTGGAGGATGCCAGTGTCAGCTTAGAGCGGATCAAAGGCGAGTTTGGTGAAAAAATTGCTGAAATTGTTGGTGCCGTGTCCTTTGACCCGAAGATTAATGACCCGCAAAAAAGTTATCAAGAGATGTTTGATCGTGCCAAGACCTGTGGCCGGGAGGCGTTACTAGTCAAAGCCGCTGACCTGTTAAATAATAGTTGTTACTACGGTTTAGCTTCGGCGGATAAGCAATCATCGCTCTGGGGCAAAGTGGAATATTTTCTAACCTTAACCAAAGAGGAAATCGGCAATGAGCCAGTCTGGCTGGATTTAAAAAAACAACTGGAGATATCAAACAACTAAATAAATATTATAAAAGACCGTCCGGCATGGTGCTGAGGCGGTCTTTTTGATTAAGGTTCAGAGCAGTTTGACTGCTTGTATCATACGGGTATTGAGATAGTCAATACTTAGATTGGCGGGTGGCTTAAAGCCGGTCCATAATTCAAAAGCGGCGAGGGCTTGGAAGATCATCATATAGGTTCCCGAGCATACCTTAGCGCCGAAACTCTCAGCATCCATCAAGAAACGGGTCTTATAGGGATTGAAAATCGCATCCAGAAAGCACTTCCGAGGGAAGTCGCTATTTTGGGCTGCTTGCGCCATATTGTGCAGTGGCACAATACGTCTTTCCATATCCGGATACATACCCACTGGCGTAGCATTGACAATGATATCGCACTGTTGCAGAAACCATTGCAGTCGCAAGGGCGTCAAGGTTTTGGCCTTGGCCCTTGGCTCCAGCGATAATTCCTGAATCATTGTTTCTGCTTGCCGTTTGTCCTGATTGATGACGTACATCTCGCCGCAACGGTCGGCCAAAGCATAAGCTATGGCTCGAGCCACTCCGCCGGCGCCGATGATCAGGACTTTGTCTGTCTGGCTGGTTGCTTTGAGTTGCGTTTTAATCGCCATTTCCGCTCCGCGTATATCCGTATTGAAACCGGAAACTTTATCCCCGTTAAATACCAGAGAATTCACGGCGCCAACTTTTCTGGCTAACGGGTCAACTTCCGAACAGTGAGGTATGATCGCCAGCTTGTAAGGCAGAGTGACGTTAGCCCCGCTGAAACCCAGCTGTGACATGGCTTTCAGGCAGCCAGCCAAATCCTCGGTTCTGGATACGTCGATTTTGAGGTGAGAGTATTCCAGCCCAACGCTATTAGCTATGGCCTGAAACAGAATCGGTGAGACGCTGTGGTCCACCGGATGTCCTAGTAAGGCGGTATAAAGCATAAGTCATCTCCTTGACTATAGTCGTAGCCCCATTGTCTGTGACACGATAAGCTCCTCCACTTGTTCTACGGGCAGTTCTTTGATTAACTGCCAGAAAGAACGGACATGGCAGATGAACAGTTGTGCCAGCAACCAGCCGGCCTTCTGTTCATTTTCGGCTTGATTGTTTTGTGGGTCGTGCTGTTGGTAGAACGATTGCAAGATACCCAGCCAATCGGTGATAGATATCTCGGGTTTGTCGTTAGACATTAAATCGTTGATTCGTGGTGTTAGTGGGCCGAGAAATCTTGCCAAAGACTCCTGATTATTCCAGTAGTTGTTTTTGGCTTGGCCGACTAGGCGATTAATGTGGTCATCACCCGGATAAATGGCTTGAGAGTCAATACCGCAACGCCGGGCTTCTCCCAGATTAACATAGTTCGCTCGATCGCCATGCTTGTAACTTTTAGCCACGGTCAAAGCCGTCTGCGCTACCTGTTCAAACATTGGCATGATTTTAGGGAAGCTCGGCTTATGGAATTTTCGTCCCAAATAAGTTTCGCCGACGCGGAAACCGCCACCCAAGGCGTGCATAGTCATGAAAATATCAATGCCATAACGATAGGCATCAAGCGGGAATTGTTGTTTCAGCAAATATTCAGCAACTTTACGGCTCAAGGCGAATTCGCCGCCGATCGGTTGCCTGACTAGTGCTTGAAATTTCGCCCAAACCAGAGGAACGACTAAATGGGTAGTGGTACTGCCCTCGAAACGATTACGGCTGTATAACGGACAAACGTAATCGCAGCGATCCTCCAGAATGGGGCCGATAAGTTTTTTTACCCAGATCGGCTCAATAGTTTTGAGATCGGCATCAACGGTAACGATGGCCTCGGCTTCGGTTGTTAGCGCCAGTTCCCAGAGTAAGCATAAATTAGAACCCTTGCCCCGCGGAATCTTTTTGTTGACCAGTTGTATTTTGGGACAGCGGGTTGCCGTTTGATTGAACACTTCTTGTGTTCTATCAGTGCTGTCACTGTCAATATTGGCTATCAAACAGATTTGCGGGTTGTAGATGGATGCTAAGCCCTGGTCTACTAAATCAGTAACTTTGGCAATTGAATCCTCCTCATTTAAGGAGGGGATGCCTACTATGACTTTGGTTTTAGTCATTTTCTCTCTCCTTATTATTAAGTTGTAAAGTCCCGTTAAACATTTCATTGTAGCACTATGGTTAAAATTTGTCAATAGGTGATAAAAAAGATATAATTATTTTAAGAATCATAATTTATAAATACATGGAGGGGAATATGTTAAGGAGGGGAGAAATTCTACTGCCACGGGTGGTGGGATTTTTTATTTGTTTTATTTTTGCCGGTCTTTGGTTGGCGATTCCGGCACGAGCGGCTACGATTATTAATCATCCGGACAACTCGGCTATCGCTACCGACACCACTTGGTATGACGGCGAGGTCCATGTTATTGCCGATTATGCCACCTTCTGGGTCAACCCTAATGCCAAATTGACCATTGAAGCGGGGACGGTGGTAAAAGTCGGTTATAATTCAATTATCAGGGTTAACGGTGATTTGGCCGTCAATGGTTCGGCTGACAAATTAGTGGAAATTGTCTCCTTGCGCGATGACAGTGTTGCCGGCGATACCAACGGCGACGGCTTAGCGACCATTGCCAATTTGAATGACTGGCGAGGGATTATGCTGGAAGGCAACCGTTACAATTCCATAGTTAATGCGGAATTCAATTATGCGGTCATTAAGCACGGCGGCCGGGGCTGGCCCAGGGGCATGATTATTAACGCAAGCAAAGTTACTTCTTTGAAGATTGATCATTGCAATATTATTGATAACAGCGGTGTTATATTTGTCGATGGCTCCTCTAGAAATGTCAGCATTCATAACTCTAATTTTTATACTCCAAGTTTTTGCGATTATGGCGATAGCACCAATTTGTGCCATTGGGATAATGGTGTTACTACTTTTTTGTCTCAGACTATTGATTTGACTAATAATTATTGGGGTTCTTCGGCTGGTCCGACTTATACTACCGGCGCTGATCCGACAGTCTTTACTGGCGTGGTTTTGGGCAATCCGGTTAATGGCAATGTGATTTACCAGCCGTTTGTTACTCAGCCGTTTGAATTTGGCGTTAAAAAGTTAAACCCGGTCATATTGATCCCCGGCATTATGGGCAGTTGGAATATTTCCGGCCAGTGGCAGTTGGATCCAATCTTGCATACTTATGACGATTTATGGGCCGCGCTTCAGGCCGCCGGATATGAAGAGGGTGAGACTTTATTTGCCCTGCCTTACGAGTGGCGTCATTCCAATTTGGATACTATGACGCATTTGCGTGACAAGATTAATGAGGTAAAAGAGATTTGTCAATGCGACAAGGTGGATTTGATCGGCCATTCCATGGGCGGATTGGTGGCCCGCGCGTATATTGAGGGGCCGTTTTATGGTAATGACGTGGATAAAGTGGTATTTTTGGCTACGCCACACCGCGGTGCCACTAAATCATACTTGATGTGGGAAGGGGGGAGCGTTGGTGAGGGTGTAAAGGAAAAGATAACGGGCTTACTATTTAAACAGGAGGCTGAATATAGCGGTTATGGTTATATTTCACAGTATCTAAAGAATTATCCCATTCTGTCAATTAAAGAACTCCTGCCGGTTTATGATTATTTGCGCGACAAGGCAACCGGATTATTAAGGAATTATCCTGACAATTATCCGCGCAATGAGTTTTTGGAGTTTTTGAACTCAGCGGACGCCTTGGCAAGATTAAGTACCGTCAAAATTTTTAACTTTATCGGCAATAGCGGAGATAACAGCACTATTGATTCTTTACGCGTAGTTTCCAGCTCCAATGCTTTTAATGAATGGGATTATGGCTACCCGGAAAACTATGGCTGGCCGTTAGTTGATCAAGGATTAGAATATAATGCCGGTGATACTACCGTACCGCAGAGAAGCAACATTGATTTTGCTGGCACTGAAAATGTTTTTATAAATAGTGATCATGGGCATATCGTAACTGATACGCAAAAAGCCGTAATCAAGGATTTGACTGGTATTGAGCCGGTGCAGGAAATAAGGCAGAATTTAATACGGAAGGTTTTTATGGTTAGGATTTTTTCTCCGGCTGATTTTTTGATTGTTGCGCCGGACGGCAAGCGTTTAGGCTATGATGTTCAAGCCAATCAGGATGTTTTGGAAATTCCCGGCGCTTATTACTCAGGCACTATGAGCGGTCCCGAATATGCTATTATCCCGGAGCCGTTGGCTGGCGATTATCAAGTCAAATTGTTCGGTACGGGCAATGGCGAGTACCGCTTAAGCGCCAGCTTTATCAGTGACGATCTGTCTGCGGATAATGATTTCAGCGGTCAAATCATGGCGGGCCAAAATAGGGACTTTATTGTTAATTATTCAGACGCGGAGGGGGTTAGCGAATTCAAGCCCCAAGATAGCGTTCCACCAGTCATAACCATTATAAATCCCGATGTTGTCTCCGCTTATCTTCGCCGTAACGAACTTAAGCTTGATTATGCGATTACCGATGACTTTTCCGGCGTTGGCACAACTACCGTTGCCGTTGACGGTCAATTGGTTACTACTACCACTGTCGATTTGTCGGCCTACATTGCCGGCCCGCATTTGTTAAGTATTACGGCGCAGGATATGGCAGGCAATGAGTCAAGCGCTACAACGACTTTTTTTATCTCCGCCTCCCTATCTTCAACTTTAGCTGATGTTAGTGACTTTTATGGCCAGGGTCTGATCAATAGGAAAAGTCAAAATTTGCTTACCAACCCCTTAGAATTGTTGCAATTAAAATTGAAAGTCAATAATCTGGCTTTATTTTTGGCGCAAAAAGCCAGAGATCTGCTGGTTGCCAATGATAAAATGAAGCTAGCGGTTAAGGAAAAATTATTAGCCGAAGCTGATAAAGCCATAGAAAAGATTAAGATAAATAGACGGGAAGTAATTGCCAAGCAGTTGGATATTTTTGATAAGCGATTAGACGGAGAAGTGATTGTCGGTCAAGTTTATGATATACTTAAGGCAAGCAGTGTTTATTTAAGAAATAATTTATAAAAGTATGAGCAATAAAGGTAAAAGTTGGTTGTTGGTTTCATTTATTATTGTTTTGGTACTTTTATTAACACCATTTGCTGGTAATATTTATGAGAACATTATAAAACATAAAATATCTAGTGGCGTCTTGGGTGGTATATCAGCAAGTTATTATGAAGGTTTTTTTCTCTCATCTTTTTTTATAATACCTCTGTTACTTGTATTATTTGGAACTAGAAAAAAATATAAAGCAATTTTGGTTAGTTTATTAATTTTTATAGTAGTTTTATTAGTTATTGGTGCTTGGGAGCAATTAATTATTAGCTTAATTACCGCTCTCCTTGGTTGGTTAATCGGTGAAGGTATCTTACTTTTATACAAAACATTAAAATCTAATAAAAAATAGCATCATATATTGCGTCTGCCGTTGGTAGCCAGGTCAACGGCAGACGGGTGTGATTAAAATATAGTTTGACGCAAAAACTAGGCAGTGCTATAATGGAGTTGACAACTGAATAATTATCAAGAGTGCGGTGAGGGATCCAGCCCGATGAACCGCCGACAACCGCCGAATCATCGGAAAGGTGCCAATTCTGGCCCAGTAATGGGGGAGATAAATTTTTCGATTTTATTCTTCCTCAAAAAGGAAGATTTTTTTATAAAAATAATATAAAACCTATGACCAAGACCACCCTCAAAACGTGCGAATCAGTGTGCGCCGGCCACCCGGACAAAATTTGCGATCAGATCAGCGATGCCGTTTTAGATGCTTGTTTGGCCCAGGATCCCAGCTCCCGCGTTGCCTGCGAATGTCTAATCAAGGATGATAACTTGATTATGGCTGGAGAGATTACCAGCAATGCGCAAGTTGATTATATTGGAATTGCCAGGCAGACGCTTAGAGAAATCGGTTATACGCCGGAGGAAGCGGATGGTTTCAAGATTCAGTCGCTTATTAGCAAACAATCACCGGATATCGCGCAAGGTGTGGATACTGGCGGGGCGGGGGATCAGGGTATGATGTACGGCTATGCTTCAGCGGAAACTGAAGAACTATTGCCCTTGCCGTTAGTCTTGGCTCATAATCTTTGCCGTAAGTTGGGCGAATTGCGCCAATCAGATCAAGGTAGTCCGCTTAAGCCGGACGGCAAGGCACAAGTAACCGTCAGATACGAAAACGGTCGGCCCGTGTCCGCCGATTCTATTGTCGTGTCCACTCAGCATTCAGCGGAAATTAGCCAAGCCGATTTGGAGCAGTATGTCTTAAAAAATGTAATTATCCCTGTGGCCGGGGATTGGTTGGTGGCCGGTCTAACCATTAATCCGCATCTGAAAAAGTCATTAGCTGAACCGACTAAAATTTATATTAATCCGACCGGACGATTTGAGGTGGGCGGATCGTTCGGCGATTGTGGCGTTACCGGCAGAAAAATCGTTGTGGATACTTATGGCGGTATCGGCCGAGTCGGTGGCGGAGCTTTTTCCGGCAAGGATCCGTCCAAGGTTGATCGCAGTGCCGCTTATATGGCGCGCTACCTGGCTAAAAATTTAGTATCGTTGGGTTATGGCGATGAAATTGAGGTTCGTTTGGCCTACGCTATCGGCGTGGCTCAGCCTGTTGATGTTTCGGTTGATATTATCACACCTATCGCCGATGATTCTCTCGGCTTGAAAGAAAAGCCGGTGCTTGATCCCGTGTCTTATATCCTAGCTAACTTTGATTTGTCTCCTGCCGGTATTATTAAATTATTGGATTTGAGGCAACCGGTCTATCGTCAGGCCGCTGTTTATGGTCATTTTGGCCGGACGGAATTCAGCTGGGAAAAGTAAGGATATCGGACTGGATTTATCACGTTGATTTTTTATGGTATAATTACAATATAATTGTAATCATATGAAAAAGAATCTAATTTTCATTTTAGTGGCGGCCGGGTTGCTTATAGCCGTTTCGGTTAGCGCTCATCAGCCACGTTTAGCTTACCAGATGACGGCGACTAAGGATGTGCCGATTCTGATCGCGAATGCCGACGTCTCACAGGCATTTTACGGCCAGCTTAGGGGAGGAATTGATTATTATGATTTGAATCTCACAGCGCCGTTGGATTTTTATTTTCAGATTTTGGTACCCGACATTACTGACGCTCGCACCGGTTTAATAGCGCAATTGAATGACGGCGGCGACGGTAAGCCGTTGGTGGTTTTAAACGGCCTAGGTTACCCTTGGCAGAAATTCCATGAGGATTTTGCCGGCGATGATTATTTGCAAGGCCCGGAAAGGAAAATCAATTTGCCGGCCGGCAATTATCGCATTATGGTTTCCAGCCCCAATAATCTCGGCAAGTATGTGTTGGTGGTGGGGGAGAAAGAATCATTTCCGCTCGGTGAATCATTAAAAACCTTATGGCTTTTACCCGGATTGAAAGGATATTTTAATAAACCGTTTTGGTCGGTCTATGAGGGCCGTATCGGTTCCGGTCTACTGATTGCTACTCTGGTTATTCTGGCGATAGTCCTGATAGTGGCTGGCTTTATTATATTTGAACGACGCAGGAAGAAAAAAATTTAAGCGATAAGGATAAGGGAAATTATGGATTTTAACTCCGGCCGCTAAAGCCGGAGTTTGTTTTAGACGTAATTGCCAAAATAACGGATTTTTGTTAAACTTCAACCCAGTTATGACTGATCAGAAACTGTCACAATTGCAACGCGATCTGCGGCGTTTGGCCAGCCCGGCCAAGGCCGCTATTCTGTTGCGGTTCTTTAAGACCGGCAAAGGGCAGTACGGCGAGGGTGATAAGTTTCTTGGCGTAGTGGTGCCGGAGCAGAGGAAATTGGCGCGTCAGTATGGTCAGCTGACTTTAAGCGATTTGGAAAAATTGTTGCATAGCAAAATTCATGAAGAACGCCTGACCGCGTTGATTATTTTAGATGACCAATTCAGGCGCGGTGACAGTAAGATTCAAGAGAAAATTTTTAAGTTGTATCTTAGAAACACTCGCTATATTAATAATTGGGATTTGGTAGATTTGAGCGCGCCCAATATTGTCGGCGCTTGGCTGTATCGGCGCGATCGTAATATTTTGTATCGTTTAGCTGAGTCAAAGTTGTTATGGGATAGGCGCATCGCCATGTTGGCGACATTTTATTTCATTTGCCAAGGTGATTGCGCTGATACTATAAAAATCGCTAAAGTTTTTTTAACTGACCAGCATGACCTAATACATAAGGCTGTTGGCTGGATGTTAAGGGAAGTGGGTAAACGATGCGATGAAAAAGAATTGAAGTCTTTTTTGAATCAGTATTCAGCCAAGATGCCCCGTACAATGTTACGTTATGCCATTGAGCGATTATCAACGGGAGAGCGCAAGAAATATTTAGCCAGTAAGGAGGTTTAAAATATGAAAGTAAAAGCATCGTTGCATTTGCACACCAAGGAGGATGTCCAAGACGGCAAAATAATTGATTACACCGCCCAAGATGTGATTGATCAGGCCGCTGTTTTTGATTTTAAGGTTTTGGCAGTAACTAACCACGATAAATTTGTTTGCAGTCCTGATATGGTGGTTTACGCTAAAGCCAAAGGCATCTTGCTTTTACCCGGTGTTGAAGTTCGCATTGGGCGTAAGCACATGTTGATTTTAAATTGCGGCGCCGCAGCCGATGAGGTGACCGACTTTGACCAGTTGGCCAAATGGCGGCAGGAACATCCGGAGTCTTTCATTATCGTGCCCCATCCTAATCATGGCATGGGGGTATCTTTGGGACTGAGAGATCTGCATCGTTATCATGATCTTTTTGACGCGGTGGAGCATAGTTGGTTTTATAGTAAGTGGTTTAACCCCAACAGAAAAATTGAACGGGCGTGCAAAGAATTGCATAAGCCGTTTATCGCCACTTCCGATCTGCACACCATGAATTATCTGGCTGGCGATTATGCTGTTTTGGACGTACTAGAGTTGACTCCGGAAGCAGTTTTTACCGCCATTAGAAATGGTGATTTTTCTAACGTCAGCAAACCCAAAACATTATGGGAGCTTATCAGGTTCAGTGTTTGGATGGGCCTCCATTAGTTCCTTGACTCGTAACTGTCGCACAACAATATGACTCGCAAAGCGGGTCATTTTTATTTAAATTTAGCTTATATTGTTGTTTTAGTGGGTTAGTAATTTTTCTGTCTGACTTGACTTTTATTCTTTAGTGTGATATGCTACCAGTCTGTTCTTTGGATAGTTGTGTGGCTAGCAATCAGGCTAGTAGCAAGAAGAGACCGCAAGGTCAAAGGAGGTGGCGTTAATGCCCGATCGTGAGAAGGTTAATGGAATCCATTTACGGTACTTGGTAATAGAAGCGATCAATATCACATTGCGCGGCGCTGGAGTTACTGACCGTGAGCTATTATTCAAGATGTATGAGATGGTGGTTGATGAAGATTTCCCGGCCAGGTTGTGGCTGGCTGAAACCCAAGAAGAGTCTTTCCGGGTAAAAATTGGGAGACTGTTTGAGCTTCAGTTTATAGATGGTAAGAATCGAGTATTGGTGCATATTGTCAATAATCGACACGATCGAAGCGCCAACGACGATGGCGATTTTTCCGGTCAGATTCGAGCCAGGCCGTTGGTAGAAGTCGCTCGACATTTTATCCGATATGCCCATGATATTGATCCGCTAAATCGTAGTGAGAAAGCGGTGCAACAAAATCTTGAGGCATTGGGTATAAAAATCAACAACTAATCGCTCTTTAGCCGTTCGGTAAAGCCGGGCGGTTTTTTTGATTGTCATTATTAGTGAAGATTAAAAAAGGAAGCCGTAATCGGCTTCCGCTGTAAAGTGCTTAGAGAATTGGCTCGTTGCCCCACCCCTCCATTTCTCGGATAACTTTAGCGTAACTTTTGCCTTCATTATCGTGAGTGAATAGCTCTACCAAGTAAACCGGCTTACGTGCCATGAAAGCCATCCCCAAATCAAAGTGCGAGCCGGTTGATCCTGCATCCCAGAAAATATGCACATAAGAACAGGCTTTCATGGCTTCGGCATGAGCCAGGCAGATATTTATTCCAGTGGGATCATTTTGATCAACATCGCGTGGCGGAAAATGAACTCTCAGGCCTTTTTCTTCTAATTTTCTAACATAGTCATCTATGACTTCCTGTTGCTCCGGGGTGATATTACGTACCGGACAAATCAAATAGATGAGGTTTTTATCCGCTGGCGCTGGTTTCTGCTGTCGGTTTTTTTGTCCGATCCAACGATTGCCCTTCAGGCGCAAATATGACCAGCAAGCTAAAGCCAGGGCGTATAGTAAATGCAAGGGGAAGGCAGAGATATAGCATAGCATGACAAAAGCCGCTAGTACGACATAATCGCCGATTTGCATAATGGTTGTCTCCTTATTGGGTTGTTCAAAGAGCTTTATAGTACTTTATTCGTATCCAACTTTAACATGGAATAGGCAAAAAGGCAAGGTGATATCAAAGACTCGATTAATTGATAATTGACTGCGTAATTACTGCCTGGCCAATCAATAGTTCAGATCGGCGCCATTTTGACTTAAGCGATTAAAAGTGATAAAATCATTATATAATATAGTGAAATTAATCCAATGAATAAGTCGGTGGCAATAGTCGTCTGCGCCTGGCCGCCCTTAGGTGGCGGTATTGGCAATAACGCCTATTATCAACTTAAGGAGCTGGCTAGAAACTCCATTACGACCCGCGCTTTTACGCCGGCTTATTTTGGTCTTGATCAAGACTTATCTTTACCTGTTTCTTATTTGCCGGCGATTTCACCGATTGGTAAGGCCGGCTTTATGCGAGGGTTAAAACGGGAACTGGAACAGTTTGATATTATTCATTTATACTGGCCATTTTTCGGCGCTGATTTGCAGTTGATTAGGTTTAAGCTCCGACATCCGGAAAAAAAACTTGTTCTACACTATCAGATGGATCCGATCGGCCGGGGAGTCAAAGCTTGGGTTTTTAGGCTTTACGTTAAATTATTCTTGGGTCTTATTGTTAAGCTGGCTGACAGGATCTTGGTGTTGTCTCTTGATCATGCCCAGCATTCCTATTTGTCTCCCTATCTTAAGTTGTATCCGGAAAAATTTTTGGAGTGGCCCAACGGCGTGGATACGGATTTATTCAAACCATTGAACAACAAGAATGAATTGCGCGCTTTGAACAAGTTTAGTGTTCAGGATGAAATCGTATTGTTTGTCGGCGGTTTGGATAAACAGCATTTCTTTAAGGGCGTACCGGTGTTGCTTGAGGCGTTTGAGAAAGTAGTTAGGGCCGTACCGCAGGCCAAGTTGTTAATTATCGGCGACGGCAATGAGCGTCTGAAATTTGAGGGTCAAGCCTTAGATCTGGGACTGAAGGATCAAGTTCGTTTTTTGGGGTGGATGAAGAATGAGAGCTTGCCGGTTTGGTATAATTTGTCCGATGTTTTTGTTCTGCCCTCTACCAAGTCTACGGAAAGTTTTGGGATAGTGGCGGCCGAAGCGCAAGCTTGCGGTTTGCCCGCTATCGTCGCCTCATGGCCGGGTGTCAGGCAGACTGTTAAATTGAATGAAACCGGTTTATGGGTGGAGCCGAACGACGCTAATGACTTGGCTTTGAAGCTGATCAAGCTTTTGACTGATGAGTCTCTACGCCAGCGTTTTGGCCAAGCCGGCCGGGAACGAGTTGGACGCTTGTATAGCTGGACTAGTTTGATTCTGCGTTTATTAGATATCTATAATTCGCTTTATGTTCCATCGACAGAAAAAAAATAATTTTCGGGCCGCTTTACTTTGGCTATTGGTCATATCTTGGCTGACTTTTATTTTTTGCTTGTCCGCCCAACCCAGTTTTCCGGTTAACTTTACGGTCAATGAATATCAAATAATTTCCTCTTGGGCTCACATTGCTTTGTATGTTATTCTGGCTTTTTTAGTAGTTGAGGCCGCAGTGGCATCGGGTATCAACCGGCGCCAGGCTTTGGTTGTCGCTTTAGCAGTTTGCGCCATTTACGGCGCTTCCGATGAATGGCATCAATTTTTTGTGCCGGGTCGGGAGGCGAGTTTAAATGATTGGTTATTGGATACGATAGCCGCCTTGTTGGTTGTTTTTTTCTACGCTTTTATTTATCGCTTTAAACTGGTTGACTGTTAATATGAAGATTGCTGTTATCCATTCCATTTATCAGCCTTACACTCGCGGTGGAGCAGAGGTAATGGTGTCCAATGTTGTCAGCGGGCTTAAGAGTCGCGGGCATGAAGTTCTTGTTATTACGGTCGGCTATGAAAATAAAATGGAAGTAATTAACGGTATTAAGGTTTATCGCATTAAGCCGTTTAATCTATTTAATTTTTTGGATATTAATAACCAGCCGGCTTGGAAACGTTTGTTCTGGCATTTGCTGGATATGTTCAATGACGTGCAGACCTGGCGGATTTATAAAGTTCTCCTGGCTGAAAAACCGGAGTTAGTCCTAACGCACAATCTCAAGGGCCTAGGTTATCAGGTTCCTCCCTTATTGAAACTATTGAAGATCAGGCATATCCATACTGTCCATGATATGCAGTTGATTCATCCTTCTGGACTGATCACTGACGATCCTAAATTCAAGCTTAATCTTTTTGTCCGATTATATACCAGATTCTGCCGCGAATTATTCAATAATCCTGATGTAGTAGTTTTCCCCTCGGACTATATCCGATTGGTTTATCGCCGTTACAAATTATTCACCAAAGCCAAGATGGCAATACTGGGCAATCCTTTATTGATTAAACCACGAAAAGTCAAAACCACCGCCAAAAGCAGAATCTTTACCTTGGTGTTTATCGGCCAATTGGAATTGTATAAGGGGATCATTGATTTGATTAAGGCCGCTAATCGTTTAACCGGCGATTGGCAGCTGCTTGTTGCCGGTGACGGCAAAGCCGAAAAGGAGGCGCGTCGCGTAGCCATTGACAGTCCGCGGATTAAATTTCTTGGCCGGTTGAGTCAGGATGAGCTTGAACAAAAAATTTGGTCGGAGGCGGATGTGTTAGTCAATCCTAGCCGAACGGCAGAAAGTTTCGGCATGGTGGTCATTGAATCTTATGCGCACGGCGTTCCTGTAATCGCTTCTAAGATCGGGGCTTTGCCGGAGTTAGTCAAGGACGGTTTGACTGGTTGGCTGGTCAAGCCGGGTAATCCCGATGATTTGAAACGGCAATTGGAGTTTATTATTGATAACCGCGATCATTTGACGCCGCTAACTGACAAATGCCTGGCTGAAGCAGAAAAGTATACCATTGACAGTTATTTGAATCGTCTTTTAGAACTATGAATCAAATTATGAAAGCTTTAATTATTTTCAATCCTACTGCCGGAGTTCTGACTAAATCAGATGTTAAGGGTCTAGTAGCGGCGCGACTCCAATCCTTGGGTTATCAGTCGGATGTTTTGATTTTAGACTTTAATTTTGAAACTAATATTGAGACTTATAACACTGACGGTTTGCGTTTGATTGTGGCGGTCGGCGGAGACGGAACAGTCAAAGTGGCGGCGCGGGAAATTATTCAACGCAAGCTGGACGTACCGCTGGCGATTATTCCTTTTGGTTCGGCCAATGTTTTGGCTTCGACTTTGGGTCTGCCTTTGGATATGGCCGGATCCTTGGCTTTGCTTCAAGAAATAAAAACTAAAAGAATCGATGTCGGCGTCATTAATCGCCAGATTTATTTTATTGTCGGCTTTTCTTTAGGTTATGTGTCTTCCATCATTATTCATACTGAAAAAGGACTCAAAAACCGTTTCGGCTACCTGGGGTATTTGTTGAATATTTTATGGAGTAAGATTAGGATTTTCCGCATTAAGTTCCGGATTGAAACGCAGAATAAAGTCTTTTGGGTTAGGGGCAATAGTTTGATTATTTTTAACGCTTTTAAGTTTTTCGGTCTAGAACCAAAAAAACCAGTCAGTATAACTGATGGTATTTTGAATCTTTACGTTGTTACCAACAAGACTTTTTTGACCTTGTTGCAAGCGGCCTTGGGGGTGCTGTTTTATGTTAAACCGCCGCGCCATATTTTTACTTTGGATAATCGTTATTTTAAGATTAGGATTAAACGTCGCCATTTGAAAACCGCCCAAGTGGACGGCGATCGTATTAAGGTGCCGAAGGTAATGGAAGTGGAATGCCTGCCTCAAGCACTTGAAGTGGTGGTAAAATAAAAGAAGTCGCATTTATGTGGCGGCTCCAACAAGGTACGAATCAGGGTAGGGATGAGATTTCCTACGGTTTATCATCGGAAGCGGCTTCGAGAAGCGGCTGACCGCAAGAAGCACAGACACTAATAGTGCACCTTTCTCCGTCACCTTCCGGATTTTTTAGTCCCGCACCGCATTTAAGGCAAATGCATCCACTGCCGATAGAGCTGATAGCTGAAAGATCAAAGTATTCGCCATCACAAGTCCTGAGTTTCAATATTTTTCCGCAAGACGAACAAACAGATCGCTTTTGATTCTCCATGTTCGGTCCTCCTGATGTTATCCGTTTTAACGGATTTTTTTGTTGTTTAAAAATGTACTGTCTTTAAGTATTCTTATCATAAATATGATTATTTGGCAAACTATTGATTTTTTTTAAGTATTATGTTAACATCTGGTCATATTGGTATATTTTGAACAACACTTAGCTGGAGGAATATTAAGGATGAAAAGAAAATTGCTGGAATGGGGAGTTAAGCCTAGCAATGCCAATGCTTGGATTGGTAATTTTCAATGCGGGCGCTGTGGTCAGGACTTAATTGATTTGAGTGATTCTTTGGTTGGTTTTTCTCATGCTGTCATGCCTAGCCAAACTGGACAAGAGGGAGCGATTGGTACTCTCGTTGTTAAGTGTCGTAAATGCTCTCGGTTGTATTGGATGCACGCTTATGAATCAACCATTGATTCCATTTTGCTTAACAAAAAAGCTTGTTCTAATTGGCCGAAGCCTCGTACCATTAAGAAAAATAAGAGGAGGAAAGTAAGAAGACTTAACCGCTCTAACTAGAGCGGTTTTTAATTTTTTAGGGTTTGGCAAACTACCTGATTATGCTATAATGAAATTAAGAATTAATCGCTAAATAAATGGATATTTCCTTTCATGGCGCCGCCGGCGAAGTTACCGGCTCCTGTATTTTAGTTAAAACTAAAAAGACTAAGTTTTTGGTTGATTGCGGTATGTTCCAAGGCGGTCAGTTTGCCCGGCAAGAGAACTTTGAGTCTTGGCCGTTTAATCCGGCGGAAATTAATTTTGTTATTCTGACCCATGCCCATATTGATCATTGCGGCCGTTTGCCCAAACTTTATGCCGACGGCTTTAAGGGCAAGATTTATTGCACTAGCGCCACCAAAGAGCTGACGGAAATTATTTTATCGGATGCCACTAAGGTTATCAAAGAAGAAGTCCGGCGCCATGGCGGGGAAGTGTTGTATCGTGACAAAGACGTTTACGGGGTTATCCCTCTGTTTTGGTCGTTGGATTATAGTCAAAAGCAAAAACTAAGCACTGATGTTACGGTCTGTTTCCGCGATGCCGGGCATATTTTGGGTTCGGCTATAGTTGAGGTTTGGGTTAAGGAAGGGATTAAGCCTAAGAAAATAGTTTTTTCCGGCGATTTGGGCAATCCGCCGGCGCCGATCGTGCGTGATACTGAGTTCATTGCTGGCGCTGATTATGTTGTTGTCGAGTCTACTTATGGCGGCAGGATACATGAGCCGGCGGAAATGCGTTCGCAGATCCTACGCCAATCAATTTTGGATTCCATCGGCCGCGGCGGCGTATTAATGATCCCAACTTTCGCTTTGGAGAGGACACAGGAAGTCCTTTATGAGTTGAATTACCTGCATGAAACTCGGCAGATTCCCAAGGTGCCGGTTTATTTGGACAGTCCTTTGGCAATTGACGCTTTGGATATCTATAAACGTTATACAAAACTATTTGATGATGAGGCCAAGGAACGCATTGATTCCGGCGATGCTTTGTTTAGTTTTGAAGGCTTGGAGTTGGCGCGAACCGTGGATCAATCCAAACGTATTAACCGTGTAGCGGCACCTAAAGTTATTTTAGCCGGCAGTGGCATGGCTAACGGCGGCCGCATTTTGTTCCATTTAAAATTATATCTGCCTAACAGTAAAAGCCATTTATTGATTATTAGTTATCAGGCGGAAGGGTCCTTGGGTCGATTATTGAAAGATGGCGCCAAGCAGG
Source organism: Patescibacteria group bacterium (assembly GCA_041650895.1). Classification (NCBI taxonomy): domain Bacteria; species Patescibacteria group bacterium. Next base: position 124,107 of record JBAZKF010000002.1, read on the forward strand.
TTGTCATTGATGGTGAGAAAGTGGGAGTCAAAGCCAAGATTACCGCTATTGGGAGTTATTCTTCTCATGCCGACCAGCCTAAATTATTACATTGGCTCAAAAGTATTGATTCGCCTAAGCCCAAAATCGTATTTGTAAATCACGGCGAAGAAAAATCATCTTTGATGTTGGTTGATGGCATCAGGCAAAAACTGGGAGTGGAAACGATTATTCCGAAGAAGAACCAGCAATTCGTAATTTAGATAGACAGAGATAAAGATATGGATTATGCGAGTTAAAAATTCGTCAATGAAAAGAATAACCGGAATAAAAAAAGTAATCTCCGGCCGGCAGCTTTTTTTGTTGTCGGCATTTTTTTTGTTTTTGATCCTGGCCGCTTTTAAGATGAACGGCTTGATGGCCAAAACGCAAGCCGTTGATTCAAGCAGCGTTGATGGTCAAATCATTGAAACTTATTTGAGGGCAAAATACGATGATGCCGGAGCGGTTTTGGTTTCCGGCGATTCCGGAGCCAAATATCAGCCGATTATTCTGGAACAGCCCAAAGCGCCTTGTCCCGATTCTGATTTTTCCGCTTATACTTCCGCCACTGTTGACAAGGCGCCGATTCCCGTTTTAATGTATCATCATGTCGCCTTGGCTCCCGAAGGCAGTGCCTTACCGGGATTGTATCATGATCCGGAAGTATTTGAAGACCAATTGCGGACATTAAAGCTTGATTGTTATAGCGGAATTTTCGTTGCCGAGATCGGGCAGTATTTGCAAGGCGATTACCGTTTGCCGGCTAAGCCGGTCGCTTTGACTTTTGATGACGGTTATGACGATATGTATATCAACGCTTTCCCTTTGCTCAAAAAATACGGCATGAGAGGTACGATGTATATTATTGTAGAGGCTTTGGGACTGCCCGGCTACCTGACTAATGATCAAGTTAAAGAAATGTCTGAGAGCGGTTATGTGGAGATAGCTTCACACACCTTGAACCACGCTAATCTTAAAACCGTATCTGATAGTAAAGCCTGGCAAGAGATTTTTGACAGTAAAGGATCGTTGGAAAAAATTATCGGCCAACCCGTTACTGACCTGGCTTATCCCTTCGGTTATTTTCGTCGGCGTGAGGAGGCTTATTGTCGTCGGGCCGGCTATTTGACTTGCGTCTCCACTTATCAAGGGGTAATCCAATCGTTGGATCGCCGTTATTCTATTTTCCGTTTGCGTCCCGGCTACCTTACTGGCGATGACTTGTTGGATTTTATTGATAAATATATTTTTTCCGGACGGGCTCTAGGCGGAAACTGATTTTATGCAAAAAAAAGAGCCAGCCGATTGCTCGACTGGATCTTTTAGTAGGCAGTGATTAGTAGCGTCCTTGTCCGCCGGAGAAACCGCCACGGTCTCCCGTGCGTTTTTCCTGAGGACGAGCTTCGCTGACTTTGATCTCTCTGCCCATCATGTCTTTTCCGTTTAAGGTTTCAATGGCAGTTTGGGCTTCCTCATCAGAGGACATTTCCACAAAGCCGAATCCCTTAGACCGTCCGGTTTCCCGATCGGTAATAACAGAGGCTGACACAACGGTACCGGCGGGGGAAAAGAAGTCTTTCAAATCATCATTGGTAGCGCTATAAGCGATTCCGCCGACATAAAGTTTGCTGGTCATAGTTGTAGCTGTTTTTAATTTTAGTTTATCCGTTGGCCAGACCTTTAGCACTTAAACATGGTTTAGAGAATGCACTTAAGTAGTTAACCTACGAACACTTTAAGTATATCACAGATTAATTAAAAAGTCAATAGCCAAGAGATTTTAACGTATTTATTGGCAAATATCATTATTATCATTAAATAGCTATGTCACTTACAATTAAAGTAAAGAAGTTATCACCCGAGGCCAGATTGCCAAAATATGTCCATCCGGGCGATGCCGGCATGGATGTTTACGCTATTAGCAAGAGCGAAACCGATAAATACGTGGAGTATGGCACGGGTTTGTCATTTGAGTTGCCAGCTGGTCATATGTTGCTCTTATATCCTAGAAGTAGTGTGACCAACACTGATTTAACGTTGGCTAACTCTGTCGGTGTCTTGGATTCAGGCTATCGGGGCGAGCTTAAGTTAAGATTCCGCAGGTCTGGCAAGAGCGATTATAATGTCGGCGATCGCATCGGCCAGATCATTATTTTGCCCTTCCCGCAAGTAGAATTTGCTGAAGTGGCGGAGTTGTCGGTAAGCGAGCGGGGGAGCGGTGCTTTCGGTTCTACTGGAATAAATAACGTTTTATAATAATATGAAAAAATTTTTCTGCTTGATTTTTTTAATCAGCTTGGCGACACTCTTCCCTTTTTCTGCCAAAGCTTATGAACGTATTACTGATTTTTCTTCCGACATCGCCGTTAATAAAGACGGGACATTGACAGTTACCGAAACTATTAAGGCGATAGCCGAACACAAGAAAATCAATCATGGCATTTATCGCGATTTAATCGTTAAATACCAAGGACCGGATAGGGATCATTATTATCAAGCGGGGATAAAGATTCTGTCGGTTAAGCGTGACGGATTTACCGAGCCGTATCATACGGAAATGTCCGGTTCCAATTTAAGGATTTACATCGGCGACAGCGAGAAATTAGTACCGTTAGGCGAGCCGACTTATGAGTTAACTTACCAAGTTTCCGGCTTAATACGTTATCTTGAAGAAATGGACGAATTATATTGGAATGTGACCGGCAATAATTGGGAGTTTCCGATTGAGCGGGCTCGCGCCCAAGTGACTTTGCCTTGGTCTCAGAAGGAATATGATACGGTTTTTTCTTACAGCGGTCTTTATACCGGTGTCGCCGGTTCTCGCGACCAAAATGGTTATTTTGATGAAATTGGCGGGAAGTTTGTTTATCGAGCCAACTCGGTGCTTTATCCCGGCGAGGGCTTGACGATTGTTTTAGGCTGGCCGCAGGGGCGTGTTGCCAAGTTATTGCCTGTTTTGCGGGAAGTTAATCCCGTGGTCAAATTTTTGAATTCCTTGACTCATCAGGACCGTATTAATATTATAAGCGGGTTATCGTTGTTGGTGCTTATTTATTTTTTAGTAATTTGGTTATGGCGCGGCCGAGGCCCACAGCCGGGCACGATTATCCCGCAGTATGATCCGCCGGCCGGGTTGTCGCCCGGCGATGTTGCTCATATTGCCAGTCTGGGCTCGGGTTTTAATAAAACCCTGGGAGCGTTAATAATCAGTTTGGCGATTAAGGGTAAACTAAAGATCGCCAAAAACGATGGTTTTTTCAGTGTAGCGAAATGGAAATTAGATCGTCTTAATAAGGGAACTGAAGACTTAAGCGAGGATGAAAAGCTGTTAGTGACTAACTTATTCAAAAAGAGCGGTAATTTGAAATTGCCTAATTCCGACAGCGGTTTATCAATGTTCATTCGCTGGACCTTCCGTCCATATTTTACTAAGAAATGGCATAAAGCCGCCTATGTGAATAACTCAATTTGGCTGTTTCTGGGGACAACTTTATCAGTTATGCTTTTAATGGCTTTTTGGTTTTTGGGCCTAGGGGAGTCGGCGGTAGTTTTTTTACCATTTATCTTCCTAGTCATATTTTTTATTGTTTTTCTTTCCTCCCTAATGAAAACATTATTCAAGCGCGATTTTAATTTAGTTGCTGTTATTTATTTGATCGCCATAGTTATAGTTTTTATAGTTGCCGGGATTATTTTGCGTCCGTTTTTTCTTGGGATTGCAGAATTGCCGGGCTCTTTCTGGGCTGATTCATTTTTGGCATATTGGTATCTGTTGCTTCTGTTGGCGGTGTTGGTTGTTAATTTTTTAGCTTTCAGGCTTCTTCGCCGGCCGACTACTGAAGGTCGAAAGTTACTGGATGAAATTGAAGGTTTTAAACTGTTTTTGGTTACGACCGAGAAAGATCGTTTGGAATTTTTCCATCCCATCAAGCAGATTCCGGAAGTATTTGAAAAGTATTTTCCTTATGCTATCGCTTTGGGCGTCGCTGATAAATGGGCGGCCAGATTTGATAATTTATTTAAAGAAACAGACGGTCAGTCCGCCTATGTCCCGATTTGGTATGGCGGATCATTGTCCAGTATCGGAGGGATAAGCGGAATCTCTTCAATCGGCTCATCCTTGGGCTCGTCTTTAGGATCATCCGGTGCCGGTGGCGGCGGAGGAGCAGGGGGCGGCGGAGGCGGCGGCGGAGGAGGAGGGTGGTAAGATGAAGACTCGCGCTAAAATCGGCAACAAGCAAGGCAACCCGGCGTACCGCACTGCCGCTACATTCAGGTATAATAAATGTTTTGATATTGTCGGAGCAAAAGCAAAAAATCCGGCTGTAAAAAATAAAAACCCGTCCTGGCCAAAAGGCCGAACGGGCGATGCAAAAGAGCTGAAAAATGATTAGATTTTTTCCGGTTGGGGGTCAAAGAGAATAATGGCGTTTTTGCTGGATAACAGCTTGACGATCTCCTCCCAGCTCTTGCCGATTTTGTCGGCAATAAGACGGCATTTTTTTTCTAGCTGTTGAGTCGGCAAACTTACCCACCAAGCGCGGTCGCCTCTGATTTTTCCTTCGGTTTCATACTCCTGAACTGCGGCGATTTCTTGAGTTTGCTGTATATTGAATTCGGCAAAGGCGATTTTGTGGCTATAGTAGAAACAGAATCCGCCGCATAATATTAACGTTAAACCGATAGTAATACAAGCCAGTCCCAGTTTTTTTCTTTTAAGAATTAAAAAGTAAGTACCCGATATGATTAGTATCGTAGAGCATTGTATTGATATGAAACAAGCGCTGGCCAAGATATCCCGTAGCATTTGCTTTCTCCTTTGCCCTTATATGGCGGTTAACTTTTTTAAGGTGCTTTTTAAAGTCAGTTGACAACTTTCAGATTATTATATATGATAATGGTTTGTTTGTCAAGAGTATGTCCAAAAAATTATTTCAACTAAAATCCAAGTATTCTCCGGCGGGGGACCAACCGCAGGCGATTGAAAAAATCACTAAAGGCCTGAAGCAGGGGCAGGATTTTCAAACGCTCATGGGTATAACCGGTTCGGGTAAGACTTTTACTATGGCTAATGTGATTGCCCGGCAGGATAGGCCTGTTTTGGTTATGGCTCCCAATAAGGCCTTGGCGGCTCAGCTTTATCGCGAGTACAAAAATTACTTTCCGCATAACTCGGTGAATTTTTTCGTGTCTTATTACGATTATTATCAGCCGGAGGCGTATTTGCCCAATACTGATACTTATATTGAAAAGGAAGCGATGATTAATCAGGAGATTGATCGGTTGCGCCATCAGGCTACCTCGGCCTTGCTGTCGCGGCAAGATGTGATTATTGTGGCCTCAGTTTCTTGTATTTATAATTTGGGCGTGCCCGTCAGTTATCTGGAGTCGGCTTTGCATTTGGCTATCGGTCAGCCCTTAGTGCGCGCTGATTTTATTCGTCAGTTGGTGCGCATGCATTTTGAGCGTAGCTCAGGAGAATTAAAGCGCGGACTGTTCCGTGTTAGGGGTGAGGTGTTTGAAATTATGGCCGCCTCGGAAAACATTATTTATCGCTTAGAGTTGGGCGATCAACAAGTCAAGGAAATCCATTTAATTGATCCTTTAACGCGCAAGATCGTTGAGGAGCTCAAGGATATCGTGATTTTTCCGCCTAAGCATTTCGTGTCTACCGAGCCCCAGATAGACGCGGCTATTAAGGATATTAAGATAGAACTTAAGGATCGTTTGAAATATTTCAATAAGAAGAATTTATATTTGGAAGCGGAACGATTGGAGCGCCGTACCCGTTACGATATGGAGATGTTAAAAACCGTGGGTTATTGCCATGGTATTGAAAATTATTCCCGCCATCTGGCCGGCAAGTTACCGGGTGAACCGCCGGATAGCTTGTTGGCCTATTTCCCACTTAAGGCTGGCAAACCCGATTACTTGTTAATTATGGATGAATCGCATATCGGTTTGCCTCAGGTTAGGGGAATGTATGCGGGTGATCGAGCCAGAAAGAATACCTTGGTGGAATTCGGCTGGCGCTTGCCCTCGGCCTTGGATAATCGGCCATTGAAGTTTGACGAGTTTTTGAAGCGTATCGGCCAGACGGTGTTTACTTCGGCTACGCCGGGTGATTGGGAAATCAAACATTCTAAGCAATTAATTGAGCAGGTTATTCGTCCAACCGGACTAGTTGATCCGCCGGTTGAAATCCGACCAGTGTTTGATAAGAATAAAAATTATAGCCAAATTGATGATGTTATTGCTGAGTCAATCAAGATTACAGCTAAGGGCGAGAGAAGCATCATCAATACTTTAACTAAGAAACAAGCTGAAGACCTGAACACTTTTCTTGTTCAGCAGGGGATTAAGTCTAATTATTTGCACAGTGATATTAAGACCGTAGCGCGTACGGAGATTCTGACCGCTTTTCGCCGAGGGGAATTTGACGTTTTAATCGGGGTTAATCTGTTGCGCGAAGGGCTGGATTTGCCGGAAGTGTCTTTTGTAGCCATTTTGGATGCTGATCGCGAGGGTTTCCTGAGATCGGAAACATCATTAATTCAGACTATGGGGCGTGCCGCCAGGAACGTCTCCGGCAAAGTTATTCTCTATGCTGATAACATTACCGGTTCCATCAAACGAGCAGTGAGTGAAGTGGAACGCCGCCGCATCAAGCAACTGGCATACAATAAAAAACACGGTATCATTGCTGAAACCGTGCGAAAGGACATTGAGGAGTTTTTGGATTTTAAGTCGGCGGATTAGTTCATCAATATTAAGAGTTAGTATTAATTCGGCAACAGCACTATTGGCTGATGATAGATGACTACGCACTCGGCGCCGCGAGATTTGGGCATACAGACGCTTATTAATTTTTGATGTTCTTCCGTGTAAGATGCATCTATTTTTTTTTGAATGCCGCCTGGTTCTAATACGTGTGCGTAGATGATGACAGTTTTTTGAACTACCGCTATTTTATTGCCGTTTTTCCAGCCTTCAGCTACCCAAGTCAATAAGAATTGCATTGTTGCTTTCTCCTATTTTGTTAAAGGCCTAATCCCATATCCTTTTGCCGTTGCAGTTCACGTTTCTTTTTTTCGGCTACCTGCTTTAATTGCTGTTTTTTTATCCGTTCATATAGCCAGAGGCGTACGCTTAAATAAATAGAAATAACAAGCCCGACGCCTAACATTACAAACCACAAAGGATGATCGTAAAAGGTAAGTATCTTGACCAAGGTGAGGGTGTCGGCAACGGCAAAGAGCAGAAGTAGGCGTTTAAATTTTTTGGCCCGGTCTTTGTCGTATTCCAGGCGTCGCCTGATTATATCAATTGTCTGCATATTTACTGCCTCCCGTTGATTAAATTTTTATTTGTTGCTAAAGTGCTTAGTTATTAGTACACCCTATCATAAAAATATCATGTTGTCAACTAAAAATAAAAGTAATCTTTGGCAAAAGCTGGCGCGAACAGGCCGGCCGATTTTGGCTTTGGCACCGATGGCGGGCGTGACTGATTCGGCTTTCCGGCAGATTTGTCGCCAATGCGGGGCAGACGTGGCTTATACAGAAATGGTTTCGGCCGATGGTCTGTATTATGATTCCAAAAAAACTCTGGCCATGCTTAAATTTTCTAAGCAGGAGAAACCGGTGGTTATACAATTATTCGGCAAATATCCGGAAAGATTTACTAAGGCGGCTCAAGTAGTCCAAGCCGCCGGTTTTGACGGAATTGATATCAACTTCGGCTGTCCGGCCAAGAAGGTTGCCGGCCATGGCGGCGGGGTGACTTTGATGCGCGACCTGGATAAATGCCGGCAGATTGTGGAAAATGTTTTGGCTGGTACTACATTGCCCGTGTCGGTAAAGTTAAGGTCGTCTATTAAAAAAGATGGCGGGGAAGTGACGGCCAGGGACTTTTTGCAAGTCATGAAGGATTTGCCTCTGTCAGCAGTAATGATTCATGGCCGGCCGTATGAGAACCCTTTTGCCGCCGAGATAGATTATGAGATGATTAAAGAATGTGTTCAGTTTTTTAAGAGGCAAAATCGCCAAGGCGTCGTTTTGGGTAATGGCGGGATTAATACTCCCCAAGATGCCAAAGAGATGATAGAGTCAACCGGTGTAGATGGCGTGGGTTTGGCGCGGGGTCTGTACGGCCGACCCTGGCTGTTTAAGCAAATCAAACAATATTTAAAAACAGGAAAGTATTCGGAGCTTAATATTAAACAGGTTGACAAAATAATATTGCAACACGCTCAGTCGGCTTTTAAAACCAAAGATCGCCAAGGTATTGTAGAGCTAAGAAAACACTTGGCTTGGTATGTATCCGGACGAGTCGGAGCCAAGGAGTTGCGAGCCAAATTAGTCAGAGTGGAAGATCTAAAACAATTGAAACAAATATTAAAGTAAGCCGTCGGCTAGTAAAATCATCAGGGCTAAATTGCAACTCTAATCTTTGAAAAACACTTAAAATCAAAAGACGCCTCGCTCGGGGCGTCTTATTTTTTACTTTTTGTTGGCCCTCCTTTGGGGTCGGCTTTTCGAGGCTGTTTTCCTTGGCGCTATTTCTTTGATAGTAACGCCTAAGGTGTCGGCATTTCGGCGTAAGTAGGTTTCGGGCAGGCCGTTTTTTGTTCCTTTAATGACTAAACATCGTTTTCTTTGCGGGTTGTCCCATTTTGGAATAATCCGTTCAGCTTCGTAACGGCCGATCGGCAGGGTCACTCGGGAATCGTAAATACCTGATCGATTGCGTCTATGGAAGCTGCTCTCGTAAGCTTCTTGGGAATAGCTTGTAATCACGAGTTGTCGGCGACAAATCAACAAAAATCTTTTCTTTGGCATGAACTTATCTCCTTGTTTCTATTTGTATTGTTAGAAAGTGCGGTTGTTAATATAAACAGGTAATAACCTATTGTAGCAAAGAATTGTTATTTTGTCAAATCCAGCGTTTCTTTTTGAAGTAAAAGAAGAGGCAGATAGCCCCGACTATCATGATGAAAATTATTATCCAAAAACCATTGGGATTATCAACGAAAGGCATGCCGCCAATCGTGTTCATGCCGAAAATCGCCGCTAAGAGAGTCAAAGGAAAGACAATGACGGAAAATACTGTCAGGGTACGCATAATATCGTTGAGCTTGAAGGAAATCAAAGAGGAGTTGGTGTCTTCGAGGGCTTCAATCATTTCTTTTTGTTCGCTCAAGATGTCCCAGATGTTTTTGGTGTGTTCTATCAAGTCGTTGTAAAATGTTTTCATCTCGCTTGAGTCCAAATACCAAACGCTGGATCGGCCCAATTTCTGAATAACGCCTTTGTGCGCTTCCATAATCTTGCGGAAATTTAAAATATTCCTCTTGGTCAATAAGATTTCCCGTACCATTTCCCGTTCCCGGCCGTCAAAGATGTTTTTTTCAATACTTTGGATGTCAACGCTCATGTGATCCATAATCGGATAACAATATTCTTGCAGACGGACAATAATCTCGTAAAGAAGCATCATGTTATTGCCGGACAAGTATTGCTCGCGGTAGAATTTGTCGCTGAGGCAGAGATTGAATAATTCAACCAGGGGCGGCAAATTGTTTTTGTGGCAAGTGATCAGAGAATGATCGCTAATGAAGAAATCCACTTCTTCAGCGTCAACAGTGCGGGTTTTTCTGTTATAAATCGGGAATTGCAGGATGAGGAAACAATAATTGTTCCGAACGTAAAATTTCGGCCGTTGGGCGAGATTTTTGGAAAAAGAATCGCGCAGATCTAGTTCATTGAACTTGAATTTTTTGCGCAGATAGTTTATTTCCTCTTTTTGAGCATCGACTATATTGGTCCAATTAAATGTTCCAATATTTGATTTTAGGGTGTTGATGTTTAATGACATAGCATGGGTTCAATTTAATTATAGCATAGATTTATTAATTAGTGTATAATAGTGGTATAATATAAGAGAAACAGAGGGGCAATAAACAGAGATAAGATCCGATTGAATCGTCACTTCCTAATTATTAATTTTTTATTTCTTTCCCCTTCATCATTTTATGCCTTTAGACCAAAAAGAATTGTTAACTCCCGGCCGGGAAAAGCAAGATACTGTTCCGGGCGCAGTCAAGGAGAGCGGATTGGAATTTGAGCCGGCACCGGAGGCGGCGCCGTCAGAGTTCGGTCAGCCTGATAGAGACAGCCGATTAAGGGAGCAGGGCGAAATCATCGTCGGCGGAGAGGCGCCTTCCGCACCGGTTGCTACCCCTGCTAATGCTGAGGCCTTGGAAACCTACAAGCAGATTGAGAGCATTCTGGAGGAGGATTTGGGCGAGCTCTATAATAACTTGTCTCCTCAGGATCAACAGATATTCAAGACTAGGGGCGAGGAAGCGGCTCGTTCTATTTTTAAGGTCGTTTATCATCAAACCAAGATTAAGGTTAAAAAGATTATCAGTTTAATTAAGAAGTGGCTGAGAATGGTTCCTGGCATCAATCGTTATTTTTTGGAACAAGAAGCTAAGATTAAAGCCGATAAGATTGTAGCTTTAGCCAGGAATGACAAAAAGATAGAATTTTAGATTAATTTTATAATTTAGGCGTCATTACAAATTTATAAACCAAAGTTTGTCTATCGTTATTTTTTATGCCCTTAGATGAAGTACAGAATCCTTATCAATTTGATTTGTTTTTGTTATTTTCCAGCATACCCGACGCGGTAATTTATGCGATTGTCGGTGTTGTTATTTTTCTGTTGGTTTGTTTTGTCGTCCTATTGATTATGCGTGCCGTTTTTAGATCCCAGAAGCGTTATCCCAAAGTTTTTCAACAGCATATTTTTTTGGTAACGGTGCCGCAGCGAGTTAAGGAAGAAGGGGAGAATAAAAAGCAGTTGTCGGAAATAATCTCGGAAATTGAAGGGTTATACGCCAATTTGGGCGGACTTAGGGCATCCAAGGGTTTTAAGGCTTGGCTGTTCGGTCGTTTTGATCACTGGTCGTTGGAAATTGTTTTGGGTCTGGACGGCTTGATTTCTTTTTATATCGCTGTTCCCGAATACTTAGTGGAGTATATTAAACAACAGATTTTTTCCAAGTATCCTTACGCGCAGATTGAAGAGACCGGCGATTATAACATTTTTAATCAGCAGGGTTTTGTCGCCATCGGTTATCTTAAACTGCTTAAGCAGAACATGTTTCCGATTCTGACCTATAAGCAGATGAATAATGTTGACCCGCTCGTGTCCATCATCAGTGTTTTATCTAAATTCGGCGATCAGCAGACCGCGGCTATTCAGTTGGTGATGCGTTCGGCTGTCGGCGGTTGGCGCAATAAGGGCGTTAAGGTGGCTTCAGAAATGCAACAAGGTAAAGATATCAAAAAGGCCTTGGCCGCGGCCAATCCCGGACTTTTTTCCGGTTTGAGTAATATTTTTGGTGCGCCTTCTGATTGGTTTTTTGCTTCTAAGCCCAAAGATTTGAGCAAGACCTCAGAACAATACCGTTTGTCGCCTATGGAGGAGCAGGCGGTTAAAGCGATTGAGGAAAAAGCTTCCAAGGCCGGTTTGGATGTCAATATTCGCGTCGTGGCTTTTGCGCCGCTGGAGTCTCAAGCCAATGAAAATCTCAGGCGTTTGATTGACTCCTTCGCGCAGTATTCCAGTTATCAATATGCCAACGGCTTTAAAGGAGTGGTTAAAGGCGACGGCAAACAACTGATTCATGATTTTATCTATCGCAGTTTTGATGATAAGGCTGGCATGGTATTAAACACCGAAGAAATGACTTCGTTATGGCACCTGCCCCTGCCTAATACCGAGGTGCCGAGAATTAATTGGTTGATGGCTCGGCGCCTGCCCCCACCTTTGAATATTCCGACCGAAGGCGTAATAGTAGGCGAGAATGTTTATCGTGGCCAAAAAACAGTCATTAAAATGAAAGACGCAGATCGCCGTCGCCATATGTATATCATTGGTATGACCGGTACCGGTAAATCCACGACCATGGCCACCATGGCGGTGCAAGATATCCGTGACGGCAAAGGCGTCTGCGTAATTGATCCGCATGGCGAATTGGTGGAAAACATTCTGAAAGGCATTCCCAAAGAGCGCGTGGAAGACGTGATTCTGTTTGATCCTTCTGATATGGAACGGCCGATTGGCCTGAATATGCTGGAGGCCAGCAGTTCTTACGAGATGGATATGGCGGCGCAAGAAATGATCAATATCTTTTATAAGTTATTGCCCGATCCGGCGATGGCCGGCCCGATGTTTGAGCATTATATGAGAAACGCGCTGTTAGCCCTGATGGCCGACCGCGAAGATCCGGGAACCTTAGTAGAATTGGCCCGTATTTTTACTGACGATACTTTCCGCAAGAAAAAATTAGAGCACGTAACCGACATTTTGGTAAAAGATTTTTGGGAGCGAGAATACGCCATGTCCCAGAAGGGCTCTACGGGCGCCGATATGCTGTCCTATGTCATTTCCAAAACCGGCCGATTTGTGGAAAATGAGCTGATGCGCAACATTATCGGCCAGTCTCATTCAGGCATTAATTTTCGCGAAGCCATGGATTCGGGCAAGATCTTATTGTTGAATCTATGCAAAGGCAAGATAGGCGAGACTAATAGCAGTTTGCTGGGCCTAATCGCCGTCGCTAAGTTGCAGATGGCGGCTTTGTCCCGCGCCGATATGCCGGAAGATCAGCGCCAGGATTTTTTCTTGTATATTGATGAATTTCAGAATTTTATTACCGATTCCATTTCCATCATTTTGTCCGAAGCCAGGAAATACAAACTTAATCTTTGTCTGGGCCATCAATTCATTTCGCAGTTGGTGCAAAACAATGATACGCGCGTGCGTGATGCAGTTTTTGGCAATGTGGGCAATCTATTGGTTTATCGTATCGGCGTGGATGATTCGGAGATTATCGCCAAACAATTATCGCCGGTGGTCAATGAATATGACGTGATGAATATTGAAAAATACAACGCTTACTTCCGTATTATGATTGATAATACGGCTATGCCGGCCTTTAATATAAAGTGTTATCAACCATCTGACGTGGTTCAGATCAATCCTGAGATTGTTACACCGCTTAAGGAATTATCCCGCCTCAAATACGGTCGCGACCATCAATCGGTGGTGCGGGATATTATGGAGCGCAGTCAGATCGGCCGGCTGGGCGGAGCCAAAAAAGAAAGCCCGGGCGAATTCGGGTTTTAAATCAGGAATATGATATATGATGGGCGACATTTAACAGGGGACCAAATTGTTTTTTGTTGTCAGCCGGCTTATTGATAACTGTTTGTTGCGCATTATTCAAATCAGATACAACAAAATTGACTTTATAGTCATTTTTTTGTTATATTACACCCATAATTAACTAGTAATTATTATAAATGAGCAGCGCTTTATACCGTAAATACCGACCGCAGACTTTTGCGCAAATGATCGGCCAGAATCATATCAAGATTACCCTTCAACATCAACTGGAAAGGGGAGAATCGGCTCACGCTTATTTATTTTGCGGTCCGCGCGGTTTGGGTAAAACTACTAGCGCCAGATTATTCGCCAAATCCATCAATTGCGAAAATCGTACGGCCGGTGACAGCGAGCCCTGCAACACTTGTTCGTCCTGTTTGGATATTATGGCCGGCCGATCGGTGGATATTATTGAGATTGACGCCGCCAGTAATACCGGCGTGGATAATGTGCGGGAGAATATTATTGAGAATTCCCGTTTTACGCCGGTCAAAAGTAAGTACAAAGTGTTTATTATTGACGAGGCGCACATGTTATCCAACGCCTCGTTCAATGCTCTGCTTAAGATTATGGAAGAGCCGCCGGCGCATGTGCTGTTTATCCTATGCACTACGGAAATCCATAAGTTACCTCTGACTATTATTTCCCGTTGCCAGCGTTTTGATTTTAAGAAAGTAACAGCTGAACAGCTCCTAAAACGTTTACAGTTGATCGTTGAGGGTGAGAATAAGAAAGTAGACGATGAAGTACTTAAGCGAGTGGTAGTGGTTTCTGAAGGATGCGTGCGTGATGCGGAAAGCTTATTGGCTAAGATTTTGTCTTTGGGCGATGATATCACCTTGGAACAAGCGGAAATCGTCTTGCCACGTAGCGACTTTCAGATTATTTTGGTTTTTGTGGAGTATCTGGCGGAAAAAAACGCCGCCGCCGCCGTAGAGCATATTAATCGTTTAATGGAGGAAGGGGTTGATTTGTCGGTATTTACGGAAAATTTGTTGGAATTTTTAAGACAAATGATGCTGGTCAAGGTTAACGGTCGTTTAGCTGTTTTTGGCTTGGAATTCAATGATGATTTGGCGGAAAGCATTAAAGACTTGGCTGATAAGTTTAATTTTGCTGAAATCGTAGAGATGGTAGAAATTTTTTCTGACAAGGCCAAGGAAATAAAGCAAGCGCCAATAATGCAATTTCCTTTGGAGATCGCTGTTATTAGATTAGTGGAACGCGTTTCCGGCGTTAAGCCTGATAAAACTGTTTTTGCCGCCGTTTCGGCACCTGTGACCGCAGTCGTTTCTCCGGCTGGCAAGTTGAACGATTCAGTTCCAGTTGCCACCATAAAAAAAGATACACCGATTACTGATAATAAAATCGAAACAGCAACAGCTCCGGCTGTTAGCCAGCCAGTCGCCAGCCAGCCGACCATTGCCGCTACAGCCAGCCAGCCGACCTTAGATCAAAACGTGTCTTTGGCGGATATCGCTGCCAATTGGGGCCAGCTTGTTAATCGTTTAATTAAAACTAATTTTTCCTTGGGCTCTCTTTTGCGGATCAGCCAACCGTTATCTTGCGACAGGGGAGTATTGCAGGTCGCTGTTACCAGTCTGTTCTATAAGAATCGCCTGGAAACTCAAGATAACCAGAAAATAGTAGAAGATACTCTGTTGGAAGTAGCGGGAATCAATATCAGAGTCAAGGGAGTGGTGTCGCAAACCGTGGTGCCGTTGGAAGTAGCGATTGATTATGGTGAGGATTTGGCCGTGCCGCCTAACGATTTTTCACCGCCGCCGGCTGAATCGGTGCCCGGGGTTGTTCCGGTTGTCCCGTCGATCAAGCTTGATCCGACAGAGGATGTCTTGGGTATGTTGTAAAATCCGTTAAGGATAAAATAAATATTAATATGAAACGATCAGAAATCATTATTTCCGCCGGCTTAGTGCCCATTGATTATTTAATGGTGGTTTTAGCCGGTATTGCCAGCTATTATTTCCGTTTCTGGGAGCCGATCAGCGCTTATCGCCCGGTAGTTTTTAATTTGCCGTTTTCGTATTTTTTGAGCTGGCTTTGGTTGATGGCCGTAGTCTGGATTGTCACTTTCGTTTTAGCCGGATTATATAATATGCGTGGCACTTCGCGGGCGGTTGATGAAGTTTCCAAGATTATTCTGGCTTCTACGGCGGCCGTAGCCATCTTGATGTTTTTATTTTTCTTTTCCCGCTCCTTGTTTGATTCCCGTTTTATTATTCTGGCTGCTTGGTTCTTCTCTATTATTTCAGTAATGTTCGGCCGTGGCCTGATGCGTTTCCTTCAGCGTCGCTTGTATGGCTGGGGCGTGGGCATTCATCGGGTGATTATTATCGGTGAAGGCAATGCGGCTGATGAAGTGGTTCGGGAATTTACGGCTAACCCGCGCGCCGGTTATCGCGTTGCTGACCAATTTAAGAATTTTGATGCGGTTACGGAAAAAGAACTGCTGGAGTTGAAAGCGGCGGACAAATTTGACGAGATTTTGGTGGCGCGTGCTGATTTATCGACGGAAATCTCGGAGAAGCTCCATGACTTTTCCTATGTCAATCATGTGGAGCTTAAGTATATTGCGGATATTTTTGATTTTCCCATTAATAATTTTGTCATTGATAATATCGCCGGTCTACCGGTAGTGGAATTGAAGAAAACCAAGTTGGACGGTTGGGGCCGGATCGGTAAGCGTTTGTTTGATTTGGTTGGTTCGGCTTTGTTGATAATCCTGCTATCGCCGATTTTGGTTATCATTACTTTAGCGGTCAAATTAAGTTCGGTTGGGCCATTGTTTTTCACTTACAAACGCATCGGTGAGTACGGCAAGCCTTTTACCTATTTCAAGTTCCGCACCATGATCAAAGACGCGCATAAATTTCGTTTTGATGAGGAATTCATAAAAACGCAAGAAAATGTCCGCGCCGGCACGCCCATGATGAAATTCAAGAATGACCCGCGCATCACGCCGGTCGGAAAATTTCTGCGGCGTTATTCATTGGATGAGTTGCCGGAGCTATTTATTGTCTTCGCCGGCAAAATGTCTTTAGTCGGTCCCAGGCCTCATGAAGTTGAGGAAGTGGAAAAATATGAAAGTTATCATAAGCGCGTTTTGTCCATCAAGCCGGGCATGACCGGCATGTCTCAAGTCGCCGGACGCAGCGATTTGGATTTTGACGAGGAAGTTCGTTTGGATGTGTGGTATATGGAGAACTGGTCCATGAAACTGGATTTAATGGTTATGTTTAAGACGCCTTTTGCCGTAGTGCGTAAGCGGCAGGCGGAGTAATCTGTTTAGATGTATTGATTTAGCCTAAGCACCTGGTATCATTATAGTATCGTCCCGAGAGTTGTCTCGGGACTTTTTTATAAGATATGTTTAACAATTTGGGAATAAAAAAGCGCCTCGCCGCAGAGTGCGACGAGGCGTTGAAATTAAACTAACCCAACGATTAGGGGACAAATGCGACACCGCCCCTCCTGTTGAGAATCGCGAGCTTACCATCGATTCTTATATACCTGAAAGCACAGTAGTCCGCCGAGCAGCTGCTCAGCATCTCAACTGTTGGCGGGTTCATTTCGAACTTTTCCGCTGGTTGGGGGGTCTTGACGGCGTTGCGGGCGTCAAGACATGAAGCGAAGGCGAGGGCGGTAATGAATACTACAACTACTATCGCCATCAGGGTCGGATTATAAGAATGCATTTTTCTTCTCCCTTGATTGATGGTTGAAGTTACGGTCTATTGGTTGGAATCACTATGACCGAGTTTAGAATTCCCGATACGTTCATTTCACCCTCAGGTAACGGGTTGGTTAGTCGCATCACGTGTTTTACCAACCAGTAGAAACTTTTTCCTTCCCAGTAGTACTTTTTACCATTGGCCGTGGTGCTTACCCCGGCCGCTTTCAGCGCCCCGTCGTCAAAGTAAATTATGTCGTCCACGTTGATCGGTTCTGACCATTCCAGAAATATCGTCCGCTCGAAAGCGACTTCTCTAAATATTACCTCATAAACGTGTTTCATCTCGTTCTCCTTGCGTGGTTTTTTACTTTTACCCAAGGCGTTACATAAGTTGTTAGCCTAAAAAACATACTTTTAAAAGTGCCAGATATCATTTAATGATAGCATACTTATAATATTTTGTCAAGTATTTATCCACAATTGAGATATTTTGCCTAATTTTACCTATTTTTATAAGGAAACAGCCCGCTCCATTTTTTATTTACTGAAATTTTGCTATTATTAAAGAAGCTTATGGTCAAATACGTTTTACATACTGCCTCAACAGTTAAGGATTTTAAAATTGATTACGCTAAAGAGCTTAATGAGGAACAACACAAGGTCGTAACCGAGGGCTACGGGCCTTGTTTAGTTTTGGCCGGCGCCGGTTCGGGTAAAACTCGCACCTTGGTTTATCGCGTAGTTTATCTGTTGGAACAGGGCGTACCGGCCGGAAATATCATGCTGGTAACTTTTACCAACAAGGCGGCCAAAGAAATGCTAGAACGCATTGGGGTGTTACTTAAAGGCGAAGCCAAGGGGTTGTGGGGCGGAACTTTTCATCATTTGGGCAATCGGCTGTTGCGGATGTACGGCGAGCGGATAAATATCGCTAATAACTTTACGATCTTAGATGAGGAGGATTCTTTGACTTTGCTTAAGAATTGCCTGAGCCGGGCCAATCCGCCGGAGGATAAGTATTTCCCCAAGGCCAAGGTCATTCGTTCCATTATCTCTTTGTCGCAGAACTTGTGCCAGCCCATCCGCCAGGTCATAGCTGAGCGTTATGATTATTTTAAAGACAATTATTTGCCGTGCATTTTGGAGACGGCTGATTTGTATAAGGAGCGCAAAGCTCAGATTAATGCTTTGGATTTTGATGACCTCCTAATCAAATGGAATGAATTGCTGGAACAATCACCGGAAATAAAAAAGCGTTTGGGCGAAAAGTTCGCTTACATTTTGATTGACGAATTCCAAGACACTAACGCTTTGCAGTCCAAGATTATCGCTAATCTGGCCAGCCCTCAGCGCAACATTTTGGCGGTCGGCGATGACGCCCAAAGCATCTATGGCTTTCGGGGCGCCGATGTTAATCATATTTTGGATTTTCCTCAGCAATTTCCCGATGCCAAGATTCTGCGATTAGAAATCAATTATCGCTCTACACCCGAGATTCTGGCGCTGGCCGATACATCAATTAATCGCAATGAAGCTAAGTTTGAGAAACACCTCAAGGCGATCCGAGCCAAAGGCGCCAAGCCGGCTGTGGCGGCTTTGACTGATAATTATCAGCAAGCTGAGTTTGTTTGTCAAAGGATTTTGGATTTGCAACGTGATGACGGCCTGGCGCTTAATAATATGGCTGTACTGTTTCGGTCGCATTTCCAATGCTTGGAATTGGAAATGGAACTTAATAAACGAAATATTCCGTATCAGATGCGCGGAGGCATGAGGTTTTTTGAGCAGGCGCATTTGAAAGACGTTCTGGCTTACTTGAAAATTTTAGCCAATTTTCGCGACGAGGTTTCTTGGTTGCGTCTTCTTAGTATGCAGGGCGGCATCGGCGAGATGACGGCAGAAAAGATTTGGCGCCAGGCCGCGGTTTTGGGCGATTTGGAAAAGTTGTTGGGTTATAAGCTGGAACTTGGCTCTAAAGCCGCTTTCGGCTGGTCCGTCTTAAGGCGCATATTGGAGAAAATCGCGCAATTAGATAAGAATGATTTGCCCGCGTTAGTAACTGTTATTATTGATTCCGGTTACGAAAAACATTTGCAAGCCAACTACGAGAATTTTCAGGATCGGCTGGATGATTTGACTCAGTTGATAGAATTCGTCAAATCTTACGACAGTTTGGAAAGATTTTTGGCCGATACGGCTTTGTCGGAAAACTTCCAGGGTCAATCGCGCGCTGAGCGACTGGCGAATGATAATGAACAATTAATCCTGTCTACCATCCATCAGGCTAAGGGCTTGGAGTGGCCGGCAGTGTTTGTGATCGGCTTGGCGGAAGGCCTGTTTCCGCACGCCAGAGTTTATGATAAGCCGGCGGAACTGGAAGAGGAGCGGCGGTTGTTTTATGTGGCTTGTACCCGCGCCAAAGACCAATTATATTTGAGTTATCCGTTATTCGGCCGAGACAGTATATTGCACCCGTCGCAGTTTATTAGGGAGTTGCCGACGAAGTTATATGATCGCTGGGATGTGGAGGAAGATGAAGATGAGGTGATTTATGTGGATGAAGCAGGGGAGCGCGCGCTCGGACCGGGCAAACGAAAAGGCATCTTGGATTTTGATCCGGAATTGGAGGTTGAGGAGTCGGATTATTAATTCGGCCAGCTATTGACAAAATACACCATGTTTCTTATTATATTTGCATGATGCAAATCATATTAAGCGCAACCTTGAAAACTGACAACTAAAATGAAAGGAGGCCATTATGCTTGTCTCTGAGAATCTTAAGGCTGGTGAAGGCTGTAAGAAAACGGTCAAACGTATTGAGGTGGGTTTTTCCACCGGTCGGGAAATGGGCGATTCAAAATATAAGATGCGTATTTATGCGGATAAAGGTAGAAACGACGTTCCTTTTTTGAATTTAATCAAACGCGCCGTTGAAAATTTTTATTACGGTCTTTTCTATCAAGGCTTTAATAATGATCCGATACAGATTGATGCTTCAAAAGCTGAAGTAATCAGAAATATACGCGTTACTCTTTATGCTCGTAATCCGTATAATGGCCATTGTGATTTTTATCACTTGGTTCTTTGTCTTGATCCCGTAGACGAACATAGCGATAAAGTCATGTTTTGCTATCGTCGAAGATAATTTCTGGCGGATCGTCTGCCGCCAGTTCGTCCAATTCGTTGTTTTGTAACCAATTTAATCCCGTGATGTGACTGGTCACGGGTTTTTTGTTTGCTCAAAAAGGAATAAAATGTTAAAATGCAGGCGTATGTGGATGCTAATCATTGTCGCTTTTTATTTGCTTTTGCCCGCCTATTTGGCCAATATGGCTCCGCCCGTATTCGGCCGTCTTGGTTTGCTGAAATTATTGGCCAAGCCCATTGACGGCGGTCGCAAATGGCGCGGGCAATATATCTTTGGAACCGGCAAAACCTGGCGTGGGATTTTGGTTGCTGTAATTTTCGGCATTTTGGGTGCCGGTTTGCAGGCCTGGCTTTTTAATTACCCTTATTTTGAGGGGATCTCCCTGGTGGATTATCCGAGTGTCTGGCTGATATTCGGTTTTCTGGCCGGACTGGGCGCAATTCTGGGCGATTTGGCTAAGAGCTTTTTCAAGCGCCGCATTGGCGTTGTTTCCGGCGGCGTCTGGCCCGTATTTGATCAGTTGGATTTTGTCGCGGGATTTTTTTTGTTCACCTGGTGTTATGCGGCGCTGTTCTGGCAGGTTGTCGTGGCCGCTTGTTTGCTTACTCTGGTGCTTCATCCCTTAACTAATATCATCGCTTACTTGCTAAAACTGAAAAAAGTTTGGTGGTAATATAATCAATTACAGTTTTTAAATTACGAATTATTAATTTTTTATGTCTATAACCTTGGTTTTGATCGCTTTGATAATTGTTTTGGTCGCCGCGGTGGTCGGTTTATTTGTTTTTTTTAACAGCAAATTATCGCAATTAGCCGCGCCCCAGGATGATAAGACGGCGCTTTTGCTGTTTGAACGCATTAAGGAATTGAATCAGACTATGGATAGCAGTATTCGCGGGCTGAATCAAACTATGGATAGCAAACTGACCGAATCATCGCGTCAAATGCAAACGCAGTTTGGTCAGAGTATTAGTATTATCAGGGGAGTGACCGAAAAAGTTACCGAATTGCAAGCTACCAATAAACAAGTCATGGGTTTTTCGGAGCAATTGAAGAATTTGGAAAAAGTTTTGACCAGCCAGAAACAGCGCGGCAACCTAGGCGAGGCCGGCTTGCATTTGGTGTTAGATAATATTTTGCCGCCGACCGCCTTCAAGATTCAATACCAGTTTGACGACGGTGATATTGTGGATGCCGCGATTTTTACTAAGGACGGCATTATTCCCGTAGATGCCAAGTTTTCGTTGGATAACTATAATCGCGTAATTAATGAGGATGATGAAGAAAAGCGTTTGCAATACGAAAAGGAATTCAAGAACGATTTGAAGAAGCGCATTGACGAAACCAGTAAATATATCAAACCGGACAAGGGAACTTTGGACTTTGCTTTCATGTTTATTCCCGCCGAGGCTATTTATTATGATCTGCTGGTCAATGAAGTCGGCGCGATTAAGATAAACACCCGTTCGTTGATTGATTACGCTTTTAAGGAAAAGAAAGTGATTATTGTCTCGCCTACTACCTTTGCCGCTTACCTGCAGACGGTTCTGCAAGGGTTGCGCGCTCTAAAAATCGAGGAGCAAACCAAAGATATCATTAAGCGGGTGGAAATGCTGCAAAAACATATCGTGGCTTATGATGACTATTTCAAAAAGCTGGGCGGTAGTCTGGCCACGACGGTTAATGCCTATAATGCGGCGGACAAAGAACTGAAGAAAATTGATAAAGATGTGGTCAAGATCACCGGCGCCGAAAGCGGCATTGATTTGTTGCAGATAGAAGGGCCGAAAAAAACTGATTAATATGAGGTACTTAGAGGGCGAAGAAAAAATACTGGCTGAAGAATATTTTTCTGCGGCGGCCGAGATAGCCAAGCAAGCCACTTGTGAGCGATCCAAATGCGGTACGGTAATAGTCAGGGAAGGGCGGATCATCGGTTCGGGCTTCAATTCGCCGGCCGGCAATCTGGAAAGCCAGCGGCGTTGTTCAGCGTTTAAAAGCGATTTGCATATCAAGGTGACGGATAAAACATGTTGCGTTCACGCCGAACAGCGAGCGATTATGGACGCTTTACGCCGTCAGCCTGACCGATTAAGCGGAGCGGTTTTGTATTTTACCCGCTTAAACGGTAACGGAGAAGCGACAGAATCGGGTCGGCCATATTGCACTCATTGCAGTAAATTAGCTCTTGATACCGGTATCAGCGAATTTGTCTTATGGCACAAGGAGGGAATTAGCGCTTATCCGACAGACGAATATAATTTATTGTCTTATCAATATCAAGAATAATTTTATGCCAAAGATCGCTATTATTGGCGGGTCAGGGTTGGATGATCCGCAAATTTTGCAAAACGCCACGGAAAAAATCGTAGGAAATAGATACGGCCAGCTGGCTTCGCCTTTAACGCTCGGACAGATCGCCGGCGTGGAGGTGGTGATCTTGGCGCGTCATGGCAAGACGCACAATATTATGCCGACCAAGATTAATTTTATGGCCAATATCCAGGCGCTTAAGGATGAGGGTTGTACACACATCTTGGCTACGACTGCTGTTGGATCATTGAGAGAAGAAATTAAACCGGGTAATCTGGTTTTTCCTAATCAGTTTATTGATTTTACCCGCCATCGCAATCTGACTTATTTTACCGACGAAGTGGAGCATAAAGCCATGGCTGATCCTTATGATTCGTTGTTACGTAGCATGTTACGTAACACTTGCGATGAGTTGGGTTTTGATTATAATTATGATAAGACGGTAATTACGATTGAAGGACCCAGATTTTCCACCCGCGCTGAAAGCCACATGTTCCGCCAATGGGGAGCGGATATCATTAATATGTCCACTTGTCCGGAAGTGATTCTGGCTAATGAGCTGGGCTTGCCTTACCAGACTATCGCCATGTCCACGGATTATGATTGTTGGAAAACCGATGAGGTGCCGGTAACTTTTGAAATGGTGATGCAACGTATGACTGAGAATGCGGAAAAGGTGAAGCAGTTATTGATTAAGATTATACCTAAGATTAAATAGTTTTTTGACGCTGCGCCTACCTGCCGGCAGGCAGGCTTGCAAAAATTTTTCGTGAACGCCCTGGCTCCGCTTGGCGGCGGACACTGAAGATCAGCACAAGATTTTAATAGTCGCAGGTTTTATAAAATTAATAATTTTTAATTCGTAATTCGTAATTGAATCTATATGCCTATTAAATCACGCATTCGCACGGTGGCGGACTGGCCCAAGAAAGGCGTTATGTTCCGCGACATTACTACTTTAATAAAAGACCCGGTCGGACTGAAGTTATGTTTGGACGATTTTGCGGAAAGATATAAAAACAAGGATATTGATGTCATTGTCGGTATTGATAGTCGAGGATTTATTTTGGGCGGTGCTTTGGCTTACTTGTTGGGCAAAGGTTTCGTACCGGTGCGCAAGAAAGGCAAATTGCCGGCGGAAACGGAAAGTGAAACTTATAATTTGGAATATGGCACTGACACGATAGAAATCCATAAAGACGCCATTACGCTCGGCCAGAGAGTATTAATTGTTGACGATCTGATTGCCACCGGCGGTACGGCTCTGGCCGCTTCCAAATTGGTTAAAAAATTGGGGGGAGAAATAGAGGAGTTGGCGTTTATTGTGGATCTGCCGGATTTGGGGGGTGGTAAGAAATTGACTGATGCCGGGCTTAAATATTATGCCCAGACTGAGTTTGCTGGGGAGTAGTATCCTTGACATTTTTTATCATTTACGGTATAGTGTTACGAACTTTAGTTCTTTATATAATTAATCAAAGTCAGGGGAATAAAATGCAATAAACAGTAAAGGAGGATTGGCCATGGGAAAGGACGAAAAGAGCTGTGATGAAAGGTTAAGTGACGCTTTAGTGGCTTTGGCGGTAAGTTTGTCCGGAGAAAACCTGGGCAAGATGATTTCTGTCATTAATTCTCAAATTAAAGATTATTGCCTACGTAGAGACGGTAATACGGGTCGTGATATGGCTAATGTTTTAGCCGTTGCAGTATTGCGTATCGCCAAAGAAACCAAACCGGAGTCTTTGGATATTATAGCCAGAGAGCTCGCTGAGGCGGAGATATTGGCGCTCGTTTTCCCTAGTCGTGCCGTTGAGATAGCCGATGCCGCCTCTACTCAGGCGGATTTGATCGCTTTGCTTGTACCGGCGGAGATAGTCGGTATCTGTAGAAAGTTATCCCCCGAAGCTTTAGTTAATGTTGTGGGTACAATGGTCAAAAATCACAGCAAGATCGGTTATCATCCTTTAGCCGATACTGAAGTATTCAGGAGATACTTTCCGGCCGAAGCCGAACGCTTTGGCAAATCTGCCGAAGACAAAAAGAAAGGGTAAAACCATGTCTTTGTGTATAAATTGCAGCGGTATTATCCGAAAGCCGGGCGTGCCCGTCGGCGGTTGCACTGCATCAGGCTGTAATAATCTGGCCACGCATCAGGGGTATGAGTATTGCCCGCACTGCGCCAAAGAATTGGGCCGTTGCGAATCTTGTGGTAAAAGGCAAGAGAAACAGCATCAGATCGAAGACTAGGACATTATGAGCGGACACGAGTTGTCCGCTTTTATTTTTGTTTTGATTTGTGTTATAATATTATTAATTATGCTAAAGGAAGATGACAAATTGAAACGGTTAATCACGGCAGTTTTTCGTGACTATTTTGTTTATGCTCCGGTTAAGCGGGACGGGAGGCTTTTGGCACAGGAAGCTAAGGTGCCGGACGAAATTGATTGGTCAGGCAAGTTAACCGAGAACTCTTGGAAAGAGTTGTTTTTGCCTCATCGGGAAAAGTTGTTTGAAGGCCGGCAGGGATTGGCGGAGACCAAAGGCGAACAGCCGCCGGTGGCCTGCTTGGGCATGAATATTTTGGATTTGAAGGCGCTGACGCTCTTTGATTTGGTTTTCGGCAACGATGTCTATTATCAAAATCGTCGGCAGAAAACCGTTGTTATCGGCTATGGTGCTGATTGGCCCAACAGCTACAAGAAAAGTAAAGTTTTTTCCCATAATTTTAAGGAGGACGCGCTGGAGCATGTGTCGTTTGATGTTTTTATTGCCGGCCGCAAAGGCGGGGAGCCGATTTTTTATTCCGGCTCTTCAGTCGGCCGTAAATTATTGGAGAGTTGCCGTATCAAGGATTTTGAGAATATCAAATTTGCCGGCGCCATAGCTGAAAGCGGGCCGGACAAGCGTATGTTGGAAATTAAAGGTAAATTGGAACGTTCTGCTAATCATTATTTATGGGATAATTTGGATCAAGTTTGTTTGGCCTGCGGCAAATGCACCGTTGCCTGTCCGACTTGTTTTTGTTTTGATTTGGAAGACAAGGCTAATCCTGATGATCCGCGGCGCGATCGCCGGTGGGGGAGCTGCTTTTATAATGATTTTTCTCTGGTCGCCGGCGGACATCAGGAATTGGATACGGTCAGGAAAAAAATATTTTTTTGGTATTATCATAAATTTGTGCGTATTCCCAAAGAATATTCCCATGTTGGGTGCGTATCCTGCGGCCGTTGTACGCGCACTTGTCCGGTCGGCATTGATATTGCCAAAAATATCGCTAAGATTTCAAAATTGAAATAAGCAAAATATTCAGTAGCATAAGATGCGTAATATTTATCAACCGCAAGAAGTTAAGGTGATCTCCGTCAGTCGCGAATCAATTGACACGGTTCTTTTGAGATTCCAATTTATTGATAAAAAACGCCAGAAGGCTTTTGCTTTTTTGCCCGGGCAATTTATGCAGATCGGCTTTCCCGGTTGGGGCGAGTGTCCCATCAGTATTTGTTCCTCGTCGGCTGACAGCAAGAAGTATTTTGAATTGGCTGTCCGTGACGTAGGGCAATTGACGCACAAAATCAACGAATTAAAAAACGGAGACGAAGCGTGGGTCAGGGGACCGTTTGGTAACGGCTTTGATACGGGTCTTTATACCGGCAAGGAATTGATTTTGATCGGCGGTGGCTGCGGTTTTGTGCCGCTGAGGCCGTTGATCATTGACTGTTTGGCTGGCCGCATCAAACCCAAATCGTTGAAAATTTTTTACGGCTGTCTTAATGAAGATACGTTATTATTCAAGAAACAATATCCGGAATGGAATCGCGGAGCGGAATTGAGCGTTATTCTGGAAAAACCGACTGAGCGGTGGCATGGTGAAAAAGGCTTGATCACCGCTTTGATCCAAAAACGCCAGATATCTTCTTCTGCCGTAGTGGTGATGGTAGGTCCGCCCATAATGTATCGTTTTGCCGTCAAGGAGCTGGAAGCCAAAAAAATCAAAGCCCAAAATATTTGGGTATCATTGGAACGGCGGATGTATTGCGGGGTCGGCGTTTGCCAGCATTGCGCTATTGGGCCGTATTACGTCTGCAAGGACGGGCCAGTATTCAGTTATTCCCAGCTTAAAGATATTCCTAACGCTTTATGACCATCAGTATTCTGATTTACCTTTTGCTTTTTTTGGTGTTGCTTACCGCGGCTTACGGCGCGTATTCGGCCGCGCCTTGGTTGCCTACCAGGCGTCGTGATGTTCAGCGCATGATGGATTTGGCGGAGATCAAAAACGGCTGTAAAATTTATGACTTGGGTTGTGGCGACGGCCGGCTGGTTTTTGAAGCGGCTAAACGCGGCGCTACGGCCACCGGGGTAGAAATATTCTTTCTGCCTTGGCTGTATGCCAGGATTAAAAGTTTTTTCATTCCTCGGACTAAGATTTTATTCGGTGATTTATTTTTTCAGGATATTTCCGATGCCGACACGATTTTTATTTTTTTGTTGGACAAGAGTTATAAGCGGCTGACGGAAAAGTTCAGTCGAGAGCTTAAGCCGGGGGCGCAAGTTATTGTGGGCTGTTGGCCCATAGCCGAGTGGCAGGATAAGCTTGTTTCCTCCAGTCAGCCGGCGGATAATCTGCCGATGTTTGCTTATAAGATTTCGGGAGATAGGCTCATTCACCAGCCAGTCAGAAACAACGATAATAAATAATTTATTAATAATTAACCATAAAGCCATGCTCGCTATCGCACTCATTATCATCGGAGCAATTTTTTTGCTCAAGAATCTCGGCCTGCTGACCGTCATCAATTGGGATGTCGTTTGGCCGATCGTTTTGATCGGCGTCGGCGTTCTGATGCTGTTTAAGAAAAAAATGTAGTTATGTGCCTGACCGTGCCGGCGCAAGTGATTTCCGCCGCTGACAATTATTTGGAGGTGGAAACCGCCGGCACCAGGCGCCGGGTTAAGCGCGCCTTTTCGGCGGTGCCGCAAGTAGGCGATTGGGTATTGGTAAACGCCGATTTGGCCGTAGTCAGAATAACAGAACAGGAAGCTGAGGAGATTGCCGGTTACTTGTCACCGGCGAAAAAAGTATGAACGGAGAAAAGATTAATGGCATGGTTTTGGCGGCGCGCTATGCTTTCATGCCCAATAAATTGCGTTATTGCGGCGGCGACAGGAATTCCCAATTATTTTCTTATGTTTCCGCCGGGGTTAGCGATGGGGGATTGGGCGAATTACTGGAAGAGTTTGATACCATGTTCCCTTACATAAGTTTTATCGCTCACGCCAATAAAATCGCCGATCCTTTTGATTATCGTGTGGTGGAAGCGTATTGGATCGGTAATGATTTGCTTAGCCACATTGATTTCAACGCTTTTTATCGTTACATGGTGGACATTCAGCGTTTGCCCAAATCCTATAAGCCGGAGTTGGCGGAAAAGATTTATGGCAAGATTACTTTGGGCGCCAAACCACATCACTCCTGGCATGTTTTCAATATTCCTAAGCGTATGGGTCCGAACGCGTTAGCTTATACTATTGCCACTATGGATGATTGCCGCATTAGTTGGGCTAAGGTGCTTGAGTCCGATCCGGTCACTGACGGCTTGCTCAAAAAGATAAAAGTTAAATGTCAGCCGTTGCAGTATATTGATAATCAATTATCGCTCGGCGCGCCGCAAGCGAAGGAAGTCTGGTTTGAATATGATAATAAGAGTTTTACCGGTCCGCTTCATGCCGGCGATCTGATAACCCTGCATTGGAATTGGGCATGCGACCGCATTTCCGAGGAGCAAAAGGATAATCTGGAAAAATGGACGCGTCATAACTTAAAATTGGCCAATCTATGAAAGTAAAAAAACCAAAACTCGCCATTATCAGTTTAACCTCTTGCGAGGGCTGTCAATTCGTTTTGCTGGATCAGGGCAAGAAGTTTTTGGATTTGCTGAAAAAATTCGAAGTTGAGGAATTTCGGTTAATTGAGGATGATCCGATGCCGGAAGGCCAATATGACGTTTGTTTGGTTGAAGGCAATCCGGTGACCAAGGAGAATATCAAACTGCTTAAGGCCATGCGCGAACGTTCCAAATTTTTAATCGTTTTGGGTAACTGCGCGGCGCTGGGCGGCGTTTGGGAAATTAAGAATTATCAGGATAAGAAAAAAACCATCAGGTATGTCTATCAGAACTCCGCCAAAGTGGAGAATCCTGATATCAAAGAAGTGGATAATTTTGTTGAAGTGGATTTGACTATTCCCGGCTGTCCCGTAACCGGTAGCGAGATGTTGGAGATGATTTATCAGCTTTTGTCCGGCAAAATGCCGCGTCTTCCGCAAAGCCCGGTGTGTTGGGAATGCCAGACTAAGGGCTATGAATGCTTGTTGCAAAAAGGTATGATTTGTCTGGGGCCGATTACTTTGGGCGGCTGTCAGGCGGTTTGCCTGAAAAGCAAACAGCCGTGCTGGGGCTGTCGTGGGCTGTTTGAGGGCGCGCAAGTCAAGAATCATTTTAATTATTTGACGGCCAATTTCCCTCGTCAACAAGCTTATCGCGTGATGGAAGTTTTTGGCGTTCGCGACTCAATCTTAAAGTCATTGGTTAAAGGAAACAAAACAACTAAAGGATTAAGGAATAAAAAGGGAGGAATAAAGATAAATAAGAAAAAATAATTATGTCAATAGAAACCAGAACCGGGACGGAGGAAGAATTAACAGCTCGCAATAGAATGCAGAGAATGTTATTCGGTCAGTATTTGGCGGAGGGCAAGGTAAGCGAAACCGACCCCGAGACCATGAAAAAGATTTTTACGCAAGTGAGTGATATCTTAGACGGTGATAATCCGGCTTACGACAGTATTCGCATCGCTTTCAAGTCCGGAGATTATGACGCTACGGTTTCCATGTTAAAGACTGTTGTTGAATTGTAAATATTTTAGTTTATGCAAATAAAAGTCAATCACATCGGCAAAATGGAGGGGCACTCCGATTTTGTGGCCGAAATCATTAAGGGCAAAGTGTCTTCGGCTAAGGTAATGACTACCGAAGGCGCGCGTTTGATCGAGGGCATTTTGGTCGGCCGGAATTTTGATGAAGCGCCGATTATTACCGCCCGCATCTGCGGTATCTGTCCGGTGGTGCATAAGATTTCTTCGGTCAAGTCATTGGAGAATGCCTTAAATATCAAGCCGAGCGAGCAGACAATCAAATTGAGAAAAGCCATGCTGTGCGCTCAACTGATCCACAGCCACGCTTTGCATTTGTTTTTTTTGTCTTTGCCGGACTTTTTTGACATCACTAATGATTTACAGTTCATCGGCCAATATAAAAAAGAAACCGAGAGCGCTATTCGAGTGCGCGATTGGGCGCTGAAGACAATTGAAGTCATCGGTGGCAGAGCGGTGCATCCTATCGCCTGCGAAGTCGGCGGATTCAAGGTTTTGCCGGAAAAGTCCGAGTTGGCTGAGTTGGCCGGCCGTTATCAGTCAGTCCTAAAAGACGCCTTGGTTCTGGTTAATATGGCGCTGAAAATCAATTTGCCCAGATTCAGCCGTCCCACAACTTTTGTGGCCTTAACTCAGGGTGATGAATATGCCTATTATGGTGGCGACTTGAAGGTGTTATATCCCGGTGGCAAGACTAAGACGATCAAAGCCAAGGATTTTACTAAGAATATTAAGGAGATTGAGGAACCGTATCGCGCCGCTAAGTCGGCCAAGCTGGACGGCAAACCGTTTATGGTTGGCGCTTTGGCGCGGATAAACATTAATCATGACAAATTAAATCCTTTGGCAGCTGGAATATTCAAGAGTTTAAAGTGGCGCTTGCCCCAGTACAACACTTTTAATAATATTATTTGCCAGGCAGTAGAGATAGTCCATTTTACGGAAGAATTAGACCGCTTGCTGGAGGAGCTGTCGACAGAGTTAAAGCCGGAAGCAAGCCGAGGTCAAGAGCTTAGTCTTATTGCCCGCGCCAATCCGTTGAGTCGAGTCACTGCCGGCGTTGACGCTTGCGAGGCGCCGCGTGGGACGCTGTATCATTCTTACAAATTAGATAAAAACGGATTGATTACCGATTGCCAGATCATTACTCCGACCGTGTCTTTCTTGAAAAATTTGGAGGCGGACATCAAGCAATATTTGCCGGGAATAAAAGATATGCCGGAGAAAAAGCGCGCCATTAGGATTCGCGCCCTGATTCGCGCCTATGATCCGTGCATTGCCTGCGCCACTCATTAATTTTGCAGATTGAATCATAATTAACAAAAACTAAAACAGATATGCATGATTTTCATTTGGCTGACACGATCTATAAAGCGATTATCCAGGAAGCCGAAAAAAACAATTTAAAAAAAATCACCAAAGCGGTGATTGAGCTGGGGAGTATTGTGGAACATGGCGAGGAGGTTTTGCCGGCTAATTTGGATTTTAACATAAAGATGTTAGCAGAGGGAGGGAAAGCGGACGGCTTAAATATTGAAATTGGTAGGTCGTCGGGTAATGAGTGGGTACTTAAGGAGATCGAAGGGGAGTAATTTTGTTAAATAAAAAACCGCCGTGTATATGTAAATTTTCAACACTTCACACAGCTGTGTGAAGTGTTGAAAACAGCTAAAATTACAAATATAAATAGTTTCAGTTATGAAGATAAAATCAATCCGACAAGCAAATAGTCTCAAAGGAAAAAAGGTGCTCATGCGCGCTGATTTTAATGTGCCTATAACTAAAAATGGCAAAGTTGGACAAAGCGAGGATTTCCGTATTGTCCGAACTGCGCCGACTATCCAGTATTTAATTAAAAAAGGCGCCAAGATAATCATTATGGCGCACCTGGGCCGACCGGAAGGAAAAGTTAACCTTAAATATAGTCTGAAGCCGGTGGCCAAAAGATTGTCGCAAATAATCAAGCAGCCGGTCAAATTGTCGCCGGAAATAATCGGCGTTAAGACTGATAAATTAATCAGTCAGATGAAAAACGGCGAAGTACTATTGTTAGAAAATATCAGGTTTGATAAGCGCGAGGAACAAGCGAATAATAATTTTGCCCGGGAGCTGGCGAGTTTGGGCGATCTTTATGTTAATGACGGTTTTGCCGTTTCTCATCGTGACCAGGTATCGGTTTCTGTTATTCAAGATTTTCTGCCGTCTTATGCGGGATTATTGTTGGAAGATGAAATAAAGTATTTGGGCGGTGTTTTGAAAAATCCTAAGAAGCCGCTAGTGGTGATTATTGGTGGCGCCAAGATTTCCACTAAGATCAGGGTAATCAAGAATTTTGCCAAGGTGGCGAAGCGGATTTTACTGGGTGGCGCGTTGGCCAATACGGTGCTGAAAGTTATGGGCGTGTCGGTGGGTAAATCGCCGATTGAGCCGGAAATGTTCGGCGAGGTTAAGAAATTCAAATTGACTGATAATAATATTGTAGTGCCGGTTGACGGCGTGATGGCCAATAATTTTAACGCCAAGAAGGGGAGGATGGATGCCTTAGCCGATATTAAGCCGGAAGAATTGATTCTGGATATCGGACCGGATACTGTAAAACTATATGAAAATATCTTAAAATCGGCTAAAATGGTTATGTGGAATGGGCCGATGGGTTTAATAGAAAACCCGGTCTTTGCCCGGGGCACTAGGAGCTTGATCAGGATTTTGGCTGGTTCCAAGGCCCAAACCATTGTCGGGGGTGGAGAAACGGTGCAAATGATTCGTAAAATGAAATTAGAAAATAAATTCAGTTTTATTTCGACCGGCGGGGGAGCGATGTTGGAGTTTTTGGAAGGCAAGAAATTGCCGGGACTTAAAAAATTAGTCAGCAGATAATAATTAATAATAACAAAAAATATGGAAGAACAAAAAACATGTTGTACAACTAATGGCATGCACAAATGCCATTGTGCCAAACATATCGTTTTAGCGATTTTGGCTGTCGTTTTAATCGTTTATGTCGGCGTCCTAACGCGCAATGCCTGGCGCACTTATGATTATATCGGCAAGTCGCCGGATATGATTAATCAGATTACTGTTACCGGCACAGCCAAGGTCAGCGTTACACCCGATATCGCCGTGCTTTATCTGGGCGTTATCAACGAGGGCGCGACGGTCAATCTGGCGCAAAAAGGCGTGACCGACAAAATGAATGCGATTATTGATTCGCTCAAGAAAGAGTTTAAAATTGACGCCAAAGATATCAAGACGGAAAATTATAGCGTTAATCCCAAGTATGATTGGACTGACGGCAGGCAACGGATAATCGGTTATTCCGCCAACCAAAGCGTTACTGTTAAAGTCAGGGATTTTGATAAGACCGGGGATATTCTGGCCAAGGCCACCGAACTCGGCGCTAACACAGTGTCCGGGCCGACTTTTTCTATTGATGATCCGGAAAAAGCCAAAGCCGAAGCGCGAGAAAAGGCCATCGCCCAAGCCAAAGAAAAAGCAAGAATATTGGCTGATCAGGTCGGCATTAAATTGGGCCGGATTATTAATTTTTATGAAGGCGGAACAGAATTGCCGAATGCAATCTATAGCCGTAGCGACCTGGCTGTCGGCGCCGGCGAGATGAAAGCGGCAGCTCCGACGATTGAACCGGGTAGTCAGGATGTTCAATTGACAGTCAGTATCAGCTATGAAATAAATTAGTAATCTTATGACAAAAATAAAGTCCGTTAAGGCGCGAGAAATTTTGGATTCGCGTGGCAATCCAACGGTAGAGGTTGAGGTGTGCTTGGATAATGGCAAAAAAGCTTGGGCTGGAGTGCCCTCCGGAGCCTCTACGGGCTCGCGTGAAGCCTTGGAACTTCGGGATGGCGATAAACGGCGATATGGTGGCCAAGGCGTACTTAAGGCCGTAAAAAATATCAACACGGTTATTGCGCCGAAGTTAATAGGATTGGATCCGGCCAAGCAGAAAGAAATTGACGAACTGATGCTTAAGTTGGACGGTACGGAAAATAAATCCAAGTTAGGCGCTAATGCTATTTTAGGAGTTTCTATGGCAGTGGCGCGTGTTGCGGCTTTTAGTCAGAACAAATCGCTTTACGTTTATCTTCACAAAAAATATTGGAACAGCAGTAGAATGTCTTTCCCGGTGCCAATGATGAATATTATGAATGGCGGCGCGCACGCCGGCTGGTCAATTGATATTCAGGAGTTCATGGTGATGCCGCAACAAAAGAATATTAAGGAAGCGATTCGTTGTGGTGCAGAGATTTTCCATGTTCTTAAGAAACTTTTGGCTAAAGCCGGTTACCCAGTAACGGTTGGCGATGAAGGCGGTTATGCTCCCAAGCTGACCGGCAATGAAAAGGCCATGGGATTGATTGTTTCTGCTATTAGGGGGAGTGGTTATAAACCGGGCCAAGACGTCAGGATAGCTATTGATTCGGCCGCCTCGGAGTTTTTTGATGATAAAGACAAACATTATGACATGAAAGCCGATAAGAAAACCAGAACTTCAAAAGAGATGATCAAAATGTACGGCGAATGGATTAAGAAATATCCGATTGAGTCATTGGAAGACGGTTTGGCTGAAGGGGATTGGCAGGGTTGGGCGGATTTGACTCAGGCCTTGGGCAGGAGGGTTGCTTTGGTTGGCGATGATTTGTTTGTGACTAATTCCAAAATTCTTCAGGAAGGCATTAATAAGAAAGTGGCCAATGCCATTTTAATCAAATTAAATCAAATTGGCACCCTGACAGAAACAGTAGAGGCGATGAAACTGGCGCAAAAAAATAATTATAAGCTGGCGGTCAGTCATAGGAGCGGTGAAACTCCTGATGATTTTATCGCCGATTTGGCCGTAGCTTCTGGCGCCGAGTACATTAAAACCGGATCGCTTAGCCGGGGTGAAAGAGTCGCTAAGTATAACCGTTTGATGGAAATCTGGGATGAGATGGGTAAAAAATAATTATAGAATAGGCAAAGCACCCGGATTATTCGGGTGTTTTGTGTTTTAAAAGGAAATGTGTTATAATAATTTAAGAATTTATTGTTTTTAACTGTTTACTTTTAAGTAATTTTCAGCAATTTTACTTGAAAGTTTTTACGTTATAATCTTTGTTATTTAGTGTTTTAAAATTGAAAGTTCTGGCTTTTAGGCCACTTTATGCCTGTAAAATCTAAAAAATCACAAAAAACAGAAATCGCTAAAAAAGTTCTTTTGCTCATATTAGACGGTTGGGGAATCGGCAAAGAAGACGGTTCCAATCCGATTTTTTTAGCTAAACCGAAGTTTATCAATTCTTTGTATAAGAAGTATCCCTGGACGGAATTATGCGCGTCCGGACTTTGCGTCGGTTTGCCGCCAGACCAGGTGGGAAACTCTGAAGCCGGCCACATGAACTTGGGAGCCGGACGCATTGCCGATCAGGACGTGATTAAGATTTCCAAACACATCGGTACTGGCGAATTTTTCAAGAACCCCGCTTTTTTGGCGGCTATTAATCACGCCAAAAAGAATAAAACCGCTTTGCATTTGATGGGTATGCTGTCTAACGGCCAGAGTCCCCACAGCGATCCTGATCATCTTTTGGCTTTACTGACCTTAGTGCGCAAGCATGAGTTAAAAAAAGTTTATTTGCATTTATTTACCGATGGTCGCGATTCACCGCCTATGTCGGCCTTGAAATCCATCATGGCTTTGGAGCGTTCGCTTAAACCCAATGAGATCATCTCTACGGTTATCGGTCGGTTTTACGCCATGGATCGCAAGAAAGTCTGGACCAGGACTATCGCGGCTTACAACGCCATGACCGACGGCCGGGATGCGCATTATGCTGACAGTCCTCAGGCCGGCATCGACCGCGCTTACAATGCTAATATATCCGATGAATTCATCGAGCCTATTGTCATTAGGCAAAAAGGAAAAATGACGCCGCGTATCAGCGATAATGACGCCATTATTTTCTTTAATTTGCGCAGCGATCGCGCCAGGCAAATGGCCAAGCCGTTTGTCCAGCATCAATTTGAAGAAAAGAATCCAGGGTTTGTTAAGCGTAAACGAGTATTGCGTAATGTTTCCTTTGTGGCTATGACTGATTTCGGACCGGATTTGGATAGTATTCTGACCGCTTATCCTTCGGAAGATTTAAAAAACACCTTGCCTATAGTGTTGAAGAACAAGAAGCAGATTTATATCGCCGAGAGCGAGAAATACGCTCATGTGACTTTCTTTTTTAATGGTGGTTATGCTGATCCGGTGGGCGGTGAAGAAAGAATTAATATTCCTTCGCCTCATGTGGATAGATACGACAAGACGCCGGCTATGTCCACCAAAGGAATAACCAGCAGAATTATTGCTTCATTAAGAAAATACGATTTTATCTGCGCCAACATCGCTTGTCCTGATATGATCGGCCACACCGGCAATATGGAAGCGGCGCAAGAAACAGTTAAGGCTGTTGATAAATACGTCAAGCAAATCGTGGCGGCCGCGCTTAAGAATGATGCCGTGTTGCTCATCACTGCCGATCATGGCAATATAGAATACAAACTCAATTTGGAAACAGGGGAGAGGTTGACCGAACATACCACTAACCCAGTGCCATTTATTGTTGTAGGTGGCAGTTTCGGCAAGTCGCTAAAATTAAAGCGCGATGGCGTTTTGGGTGATGTCGCCCCTACTGTTATTAAACTGTTCGGTTTAAATAAACCCAAGGGAATGAGTAAGAATAGCTTGATTTAAATTATGACTGATAGCAAAAACAAACGACTTAAACCGGTAATACTGATGATTTTGGATGGTTGGGGAGCGGCCCCGCCTTCAAGATCCAATGCCATTACTCTGGCCAAAACGCCGGGGGTGACAGGATTAATAAAAACTTATCCGGCTTTGACTTTACAGGCCTCGGGCGAAGCCGTGGGCTTGTCTTGGGGGGAAATTGGCAACTCTGAAGTCGGGCATCTTAATTTGGGCTCGGGCAAGCTGGTTTACCAGAATTTGCCGCGCATTAATAAATCCATTTCTGACGGCGCCTTTTTTGAGAATGAAAAGTTTATCAATGCCATAAAACACGCTAAGAAAAACAAAGGCAAAGTTCATTTGCTGGGGTTGATTTCTTCGGGCGGCGTGCACAGCCATATTGATCATTTATTCGCTTTGTTGGAGCTGTGTCAGAAAGAAAAATTCCGCGAGGTATATATTCATGGCGTTTTGGACGGCCGTGACATGCCCTATAATTCCGGCATTGATTTTGTGGAAAAAATAAAAAACAAATCCGAGGAATTGGGTGTCGGCCGCATTGCCACTCTGTCCGGCCGGTTTTATGCTATGGATCGCGACAATCATTGGGAGCGCATCGTTCTGGCTTATAACGCCATGGTCAAAGGTGAAGCCACGGAAAGATTCAGTGATCCGAGCGAGGCGGTCAGCGCTTCTTACGATAAAAAGATCTATGATGAGGAATTTGTGCCGGTAGTGATCGAAGATGGCGGCCGGCCTGTGGCCACCATCGCCCCCGGCGATGCCGTGATATTTTTTAATTTTCGCGCGGATCGCGCTCGAGAGATTTCCAAAGCGTTCGTTTTGCCCGGTTTTGAAAAGTTTGAACGGCAATATTTGAAAGATTTATATTTCGTGGCTATGACCGAATACGAGAAGGATGTCCCGATGGAAGTCGCTTTTCCTCCTGAAACCATTAAAGATCCGTTGGCTAAGGTTATAGCCGATGCCGGCCTAACTCAATTGCATATCGCGGAGACGGAGAAATACGCCCACGTCACTTTTTTCTTTAATGGCGGTACCGAGCAGGAATTTACCGGTGAAGACAGGGTGTTGGTGCCGTCGCCACGCGTGTCTTCTTATGCGGAGAAGCCGGAAATGTCAGCCAAGGAAGTGACGCAGAAAACCATCGACGCTATTATGGCTGATAAGTATGATTTTATTGTGTTGAATTTTGCCAATTGTGATATGGTCGGCCATACTGGAGACTTAAAAGCCACAATCAAAGCCGTGGAAGCAGTGGACAGTTGCGTCAAAAAAATCACAGAAGTGGTTTTGGCCAAAGGCGGAGCGGCCTTAATTACCGCTGATCATGGCAATGCCGAGGAGTTGCTCAATTTACAATCAGGCGAAATAGACAAGGAACACAGCACTTATCCGGTACCGCTTATTATCGTCGGCAAGGAATGGGAGGGTAAGAACGCCGGTTTTCCGGAAGTGCCTGGCGGTGATCTATCTTTGGTTCAGCCGGCTGGCATACTGTCCGATGTGGCACCGACGATTATCAAGATTATGGGGCTCGAACAGCCGGCGGAAATGACCGGTAAACCGTTGATTTAATTTATAATTTAAAATTATTCAATACTATGTTAAAAATTTTCAAGAAAAAACGCTTTTGGGTAATTCTAGTAATTATCCTGGCAGTGGTCGGATTTGGAATCTATAAATTATTAACGCCTAAATCGGCAGTGGAATATACCACCGAAGCGGTTAAGCGCGGCCAACTGACTCAAACGGTGACGGCTACCGGCCAAGTTGAGTCGGCGCATGAGATAACTTTGAATTTTAAGACGCCGGGTAAAATAACTTACATAGGAGTCAAAGAAGGCGATGATGTTAAGGCCGGGCAGGATTTGGCGCGAATTGATTCCGGTTCCATTGCCGCTTTAATCAAGCAGTATCAGGCTAACCTGGCCTCAGCTCAAGCTAACCTGGAAAAGGTTAAAGCCGGCGCTTCCGCTGAAGATATTAATCTGACTCAGGAACAGCTGATTAAAGCGCAAAATGACTATAACAATCTGGTTCGTGAATCGGAAACGCAGGTTGAAATATTGAAGGATAAGACAGTTAATAATCTTAATAACGCTATTTTTACTTCACAAACAGCATTAAATACTGTTTTTGGCGATTTGATTAGTACCGAAACCACTGTTTATATGTTGGTGATGGATGCTAGTCTGCAGAGCCAAGTTAAAAGCGATTATAGCGTTTTAAAGAATGGACTTTCGGTTCTGCGCGATGAAGTGATAGCGGCGCAGAAGTCCGATGATCAACAATTTATTATCAGGGCCAGCGATGATGTAAAGAACTTTCTTAGCCAGCTTAACAGTTACTTGG
This sequence comes from Patescibacteria group bacterium, assembly GCA_041650895.1. Taxonomy (NCBI): domain Bacteria; species Patescibacteria group bacterium. The sequence continues at coordinate 162,564 of JBAZKF010000002.1, forward strand.
ATTCCAGTTTTAATTTAGCGGATAAAATTATCATTAATACTACCTACACCCAAACCAAAAAAGATACGATTAAGTCAGATATTTCTACGCAACAAACCTCCAACAATACTTCGCTTACGGCTGTGCAAACCGCCCGTGCCAATATTATCAATACGGCCGATTCTTATCAGTCGCAGATTTTGGCGGCGGCTAACGCCGTTTCCATTGCGCAAGCGTCTTTGGATTTAAAGAAGGCCGGACCGCGCAGCTTTGAGCTGGCTTCGGCCGAGGCCGCGGTGGCCCAAGCCCAAGCGTCACTGGACAAGACCAGGGCTGATGCCGATGATTATGTTATCCGCGCGCCGATTGACGGCAAAATCACCAAAGTTAATTATTCCATGGGTGAGACTACGGCGGCAGGCGGGGTGGCGATCGCTATGTTGTCTAATGAACGCTATGAGATTAAGGTTGATATTCCGGAATCGGATATTATTAAATTGGCTGTGGGGGAGAAAGTGGCGATTGATCTGGACGCTTTTGGTAGCGATCATCCATTCTCTGGCGCCGTAACTTTTATTGACCCGGCGCAAACAATTATTAAGGATGTGACTTATTACAAAACTACCGTTACCTTCAACCAGGATTCTTGGAGTGATCAGATTAAGCCTGGTATGACCGCCAATATTACCATTATTGCGGCGGAAAAAGACGGCGCTTTATATATTCCGCAACGCGCGGTCAAGATCAGAGAAACGACTTTAGGCGAAGTACCGAAGAAATACGTGGAAATCCTGGTTAATAGCCAACCGCAGGAGCGTGATGTGGAAATCGGTTTGCGCGGCGACAATGGCTTGGTAGAAATCATTTCCGGCCTGGCTGAAGGCGAACAAGTGGTGACTTATAAAAAAGATTCCACTAAATAGCGCGGACGGCGGCTATTGAAGATAAATATAAAATATGACTGAGAAATTAATAGAAGTTAAGGATTTAAAAAAAGACTACGTTAATGACGAGGTGGTAACGTCAGTGCTTCATGGCGTAAGTTTCGATATTCATCAGGGGGAATTCGTGGCCATCATGGGGCCGTCCGGTTCGGGTAAATCCACCTTGATGCATATCTTGGGATTTTTGGATAATCTGACTTCCGGCCGTTTTATTTTTAAAGGGCGTGATGTCAGTAATTTGGAGGAAGATGAGCTGGCGCGCATTAGAAATGAGGAAGTCGGGTTTGTCTTTCAAGCCTTTCATTTGTTGCCCAAGACTTCGGTGTACAATAATGTCAGATTGCCCTTGCTTTACGGTACAGCTAAGAATATTGATGAATTGGTCAAATCGGCGATTCGGGCCGTCGGCTTAGAACACCGTACTAATAATTTTTCCAATCAGCTCTCCGGCGGAGAAAAACAAAGAGTGGCTATTGCCCGCGCCCTGGTCAATAATCCGTCAATTATTTTTGCCGATGAGCCGACCGGCAACTTGGATAGTAAATCGGGCAATGCTATTATGGAGATTCTGGAAGATTTAAACGACGCCGGCCATACGATTATCCTGGTTACCCACGAAACCGATACGGCCAAACATGCTAAGCGCATCATCAAAATAGTGGATGGCCTGATTGCCGAAGATTACAATGTCGCTGATCGCCGCAGCGCCAAGAATGGCGGACAGCTGATGAAATAACATGCGATTTACCGAAACTGTAAAATTATCATTTTCTGTTTTGCGCACCAATCGGACGCGCAGTTTTTTGACTTCGCTGGGGATTATTATCGGCATTGCCGCTGTCATCGTGATTATTTCTGCCGGTGCCGGTGCGCAATCGCTCATCGTTAATCAATTCAATGCTATTGGCACCAATTTGATTGGCATTCTGCCCGGTGCCAGCGACGAGAACGGCCCGCCTGCTTCGGCTTTTGGCATTATTCTACAGACGCTTAAATATGAAGACGCTCAGGCTATTGTGCAAATAGTATCGCATGTTACTGCTGTCTCCTCTTATAATACCGGCGTAGCTACGGCGTCTTACCAGAGTTCCAAAACAGATATCACTTATTACGGTGTTATGCCTGACTATCTACTGGTTGAGGAAACGGAAGTGGAGAAGGGGAGATTTTTCGGCGATGACGAGGATCGGGGAAGCTCCAAAGTTGCCGTGTTGGGCTGGCAGGTGGCGCAGGATCTGTTCGACGGTCAGGAAGCTGTCGGCCGCAAGATGAAAATCGGCAAAGAATCTTTTGAAGTGATCGGGGTGATGCGTAAACGCGGCGTCTCCGGTTTTCAAAATAACGATAGTATTATTCTGATTCCGGCACAGACCGCGCAAAAGATAATGCTGGGCGTACGCCATGTTAATTTTATTCGCGCCAAAGTGGATCAGCAAGAGAATTTGTCGCAAGTAGTGGAGGATATTCGCTTTTTGTTGCGTGATCGCCATAACTTATTAGAATCAAAGGTTGACGATTTCAATATCCGCAACACGGCCGACGCTATTAAGACGCTGACTTCCATTACTGACGTGCTGAAGTTTTTTTTGGCCGCAATCGCCAGTATTTCTTTGTTAGTCGGCGGTGTGGGCGTAATGAACATTATGTTGGCCTCGGTTAATGAGCGTGTCCGCGAAATCGGCTTGCGCAAAGCTGTCGGCGCCAAGTCCAATGATATTATGGTTCAGTTTTTGGCCGAGTCGGTTACTGTTACTTTAGCCGGAGGCGTTATTGGCATTATTATCGGTTCGTTGATTTCCGCCTTAGTCGCCGTAGTTGCCAAATATTTGGGTTATGATTGGGATTTAGTAGTTTCTCCGCTGTCAATATTCATGGGTTTTGGCGTAGCTTTTATTGTCGGTTTAATTTTTGGCATTTACCCGGCTCAGCGTGCGGCCAAACTCAACTCCATTGAGGCGCTAAGATGGGAGTAATAAGTTTTATTATTAGTCATTAATTATTAATTATTAGTTAACAAATCGCTTATTTTGGGGCGATTTTTTTATTTTATTTTGTCTAATTTTAGTCATTTATTTATAATTAAATCAAAAATAGGGGATAAAACACTTGACAAAATATTTAAGGTGTGATATAATAGTTTATTCAAGATAGTGGTTGTGGATAACTGAACAAAATTCAATTATTGACAATATTATCTTGTGGCAGCTTAAAAGCTGTTTTAAGAGAACCTTCGGGTTCTTTGTCAGGGCGTCAGGCGGCTTATGTCGTGTGTCGCCCTTGACAAAGGTTCCGAATAATGGAACTCTGAATGTTAATTAAAAAAATATTCGCGGCAGCTTGTCGCCGCGTCGATATGATTAAGGCGTATGCTTGTCCGCCTAAATCCGATCCAAGGTCTAAAGCCGAGGATCTTAGGAGGAGATTAAGCTGAAGAGGGGGCCTGGCTTGAAATTATATATTCGCCAATCGCCTTAATTCACTTCTTCAAGTCTTGATTATATCGATGCGGTAGCAATGTCTGGCCGTCTAAGCAGGCGGGCAAACGCGCGCTGCAAGTACTTTCGAAGGAAGATTTTCCCCACCGCGTCGGGCTTTTATCCCGCCGGATCGGTAGACCTCCTCCTTTCCCCGGGGAGGCGTTATGTAGCGATACATGCGCCTCCCCCACACGCCTCAGACAGTATGGTTCGAGAGCATATAATCAAATCCTCACAAAGGAAGCTTGGTTTTACGCTTACGGCCGGGGTACTGTTTGAGGCGTGTGTTGCAAAAAAGCATTTTTCATTTTACGTTACGAGTAATCTCGTGAAGGAGGCCTATGATAGTACAATGTTGCGTTTGTCGTAGGGTGCGTTTGTCTGGCGTGTCTGGCGTCTCTTGGGCGGAGCAAGCCATACCACCCGGTGAGGATGTTTCCCATGGCTACTGCCCGGAATGCGCCGCAAAAGCGTATGAGGGCATGGAGAGGGAATTGACCAACCGGCACCAAAGGAGCCCGACTGATGGCAAAGGGTAAGTGCCCGGCTTGTTTTAAAATCGAAGTGGCGCCGGGGCAGTGGAAAAACACCGCCTTACCGGTCAAAGAAGAAACATTGCCCAAATACTGTCCGAGATGTAGCGAGCATAACGCTTATGTCCGGGAGAGCATTCGGGTATCCAAGGAGTTGGCGGGCGGCGCGTCGGGAAAATAGAACATTCTGTTAGGAGGAAGCCGCGCGGCTTCCTCCTTTAAAATTGATTTTGATTTATCCACAGCCAAGCTCTTGACACTGTATTGTTTTTATAAAAATTTAATATATAATTTTATATTAAGGGATGACATTAAGCATCAGGCATTTTCAATCGCACTTTCCTAAAAATTTTTTTAGGATCACACTCAAGTGTGATTTCGAAAATTCCCGTTGCGTCTTCTCCGAGTCCCGCCCATGTGGCGGGACTTTTAATTGGCTGATTTTGTTAATTGGTGTTATAATTTAATCAGGTAATCAAATCATATGTCACTCAAACAACTAATTATCATCGTCAGTATCGCCACTCTACTTTGCTGGGCCAGTTGGTTGCTAGTTATCTTTGAAGTGGATCCGACAACCGCCGGCTTTTACGGCCTACTGATTTTTTATGCCAGCATGTTTTTGTCTTTGCTTGGTTTGTTTTTCCTGATCAGTTTCGGCTTTCGCAAATTATTCAATAAGCTGGAAATGGAATACAAGCTGGTGGGCATGTCTTTCCGCCAATCATTTTTCTTCTCCTTGGCCGTCGTGGGATTCTTTTTCCTGCAGAGCAAGGATTTATTGACTTGGTGGAACAGCATTTTGCTGGTTTTGGCTCTGGTGATTTTGGAATTTTTCTTTTTGAGTTATCGGAAGAAATAGTATAGCGTTAGCCGTCCCGTTGGTCGGGGCGGTTTTTTTATTATTTTTTTCTCCTTTAGGAAGAAGAAGATTAAGAGGGGCTTATTTTCATGATACTTTTCTCTAGAGAAAAGTATCACCAAAGAGTCGCGAGCGAATAAAATCATGGCTAGATTTTTTACTCCGCAATATTTTTAATAGCCATTTGACTAAAACTTGTTAAATTGGTTATAATATATTCAATATGAAAGAAAAACTCAGCCAATTAAAGGCGCAATTCACCGAGGAATCGGCAAAGGTCAAATCAGCTTCCGAGCTGGAAGAATTGGAGAATAGATTTTTGAGCCGTAAAAGTGGATTGCTGACCGGCATCATGAAGGGGATCAAAGATGTGGCTAAAGAAGAGGTGGCGGAAATCGGCGCCTTGGCTAATGAAACCAAAGATTATATTGTTGAGGGACTGGAAACACTTAAGGGAAACTTGGGCGGTATCGGTTCCTCTAATTTCGATTTTACCGTACCCGGCCGCAAGCCGGCTGTCGGCCATTTGCATTTAGCCACCATTGCCATTCGCGAGATTGAAAGTATCCTAGAGCCGTTAGGCTTCGTCAGGACGCGCCATCCGGATGTAGAATGGGATTATTATGCTTTTGAAACTTTGAACATGCCCGGCGATCATCCGGCTCGCGATGACTGGGAAACCTTTTTTATTGATGATTCTCCGATCAAGATGAATTTGCCGGCTAATTCAAAGAAATTAGTCAAAGAGGGGAGACGATTACTAACTCCTCATACTTCTAGCATTCAGGTACGGGAAATGGAGAGGGGCGTTCTGCCGATTCGGATGATGAATATTTCCAAATGCTATCGTCGGCAGATTGATGTTTCTCATGTGCCGATGTTCCATCAATTTGAGGGGCTAGTGATTGACAAGGGGATTAATATTACTCACTTGAAGGGCACGATTGATTATTTTGTTAAGAAATTTTTCGGCGAGGATCGCACAATTCGTTTGCGGCCGCATCATTTTCAATTCACTGAGCCGAGTTTTGAAGTGGATATTTCCTGCGGACTCTGCCATGGCGCAGGTTGCAAGATGTGTAAAGAGGGTTGGTTGGAGCTGGCTGGCGCCGGCATGGTTCATCCAAATGTGCTTAAAGCCGGCGGCATTGATCCGGAGAAGTATTCGGGTTTTGCTTTCGGCTGGGGTGTCGAGCGATGCTATTCCATGAAGTCGGACCTGAATATTGATGATTTAAGGTTGATGTATAAGAATGATTTGAGGTTTAATGAGCAGTTTTAGAGATTATATATTATATGACAGAATATAAGTTAGAAGCAGAATCTGCAAGATTTGATTTAAAAGGTAATCCCGTCGATCTCTCTACTATTAGAGGTGAGGTGACAATTAACTTCTTTTTCGTTGTATATAATATTTTTTTTACATTATTAATTGCTATTATTGGTGTTATACCGATACATTTGCTGTGTTGGCAATTGAAAATATTATTATTTATTATTGTGTTAATTGGGTTATTTTTTTGTTTTCGTATAGTATATTTTAGGAAATTTTTAACAAAAATAAGATCTACTATATTTAGTTTTAAAGAGAGGTTGTAATCATTTTAGTATTACTTTTCTAGAAAAGTAATACAAAAGTCGCGACCGGAAAAAATCATGGCTGGATTTTACGCTCCACTCCTGAAAATTTCCTGACGCTTCGCTTGCAGAAATTTTCTAGTCGTTCCTGCAAAAAATCGCACAATATTTTTTAATGGTCGCAATAGCAATGTATGCCAAATATAAAACCTAAATCACAAATAGAAGTTGATCAGAATATCTTAGATTTTTTAAATGGAATGCACATTGATAAGCCCGAAGATTTGGTAACCTTAAAGAATAAGATAATTAAATCCCTTGAATTCCGATCATATAATAATAAAACAAAAAAGCATGCTGATAGTATCCAATGGAAAAGAACTGCTTCTGAGATCTTGTCAGATGGTTATGTTTATAAAGGAAAGGCGTGCTCTGATTTGGCGGTAGTTTTCCTTGCTCTATGTAAGGCAACCGGGATTAATGGCCGCTTGGTTAAATTAAAATCAATAGATAACGAACATACTCACTCGATTGTTGAGGTTAAATTAAAGAGGGCTTGGTATAGAATTGATCCATCAAGTAGAGATTCCTTGCCATTTAAAGGTGAGTTATCAAGTAAATCAATTTGGAATAAAAAGTTTAAAGTTTGGCGGAAAGGAAAAGATGTCTGGGATTTAGGCCTTAAAGATATAAAATCAGAATTATGATAAATAAAATTTGGAAAAAAATTTATAATATTTTCACAAATGTACCAGTCTATCTAAAATTGGCAATTATTCCGATTTTATTTTACTTAATTTTATTTGTATCTTTTGTCCTATTGTCTCTTATAGGATTTATAGCACAAAGGTTTGAAATTTTTGGAGCTTTTCTTAGTATTATAGCGCTTCCCATAATTATAATTATGTTTGTTTTCGAATTCTTTACTCTACTTACTGTTAGTATTTTATCACTATTTATTCCGAACAATATTATAAAAGAAATGACTACTCCAGCTATTTTTGGCGGTGATATTTCGAATAACTTTGGTGTTTTTGCGTCATTAGTATTTTGGGTTATTATTGGATTTTTTGTCGGCTTAATAATATTTTTTAAAAAGCGTTATTTTAATAATAATAAAATTAATTAACTATTATATTATTAATGATTTATGAACCTAAATATCTCTTACAACTGGCTAAAGTCGCTCGCCCGTTGTCATTCCGACCGGAGCGAAGCGTAGTGGAGGAATCCCTTTTGACAGTAAAAACCCATTAAAATAGTTTATTTAGAGTTAAAAGCGATCCCTCCACTCGGCCTTGAGGCCTCGGTCGGGATGACAAAATGGTTTAATGAC